>NZ_KB889965.1:0-205963 GCF_000372865.1 Methylosarcina fibrata AML-C10
ACGCGGTGAACTGCAACGGATCACGCGTCCTGCGGAAATCGATACGCGACTCCGTGAGCTCATGCAAACAGACTGGGTGGTGTACACCAAAGCCTATCTCAACCAAGCCGAAACAGTGGTCCAGTATCTGGCCCGCTACAGTCGCAAAACCGCACTCAGTAATGGGCGGATCCGGCAGATAGACGAAGACCAAGTGCATCTGCGCTACAAGGACTACCGGGATCATGACCGCAACAAAGTCATGGTGTTGGGCGGTGAAGAACTGATTCGACGCTTCTTATGGCATATTTTGCCGATCGGGTTCATGCGCATTCGCCATTACGGCTTTCTCGCCAACCGATGCCGGCGACAAAAGCTGGCGCAAATCCGGCATACTCTGCAAGCCATAGCCGAGCAAGAGATCGTCGAGCAGGAAGTTGTAAACAGTCAGCCCGTTACCGCGCCGATCATTGAAAAACCGCAGTTATGTCCGCAATGCCAAACAGGCCGTATGATCGTCGTCGGAGAGATAGCGCCCAAGCGCATAGAGTATGGCTAAGCGATAAACCGATCGGAAGCTTAAGCCAGGAACGGCACAGCCCGTCCACAGGCGCCAAAAGGCCTGGGATACCGTGCGGCCGAGAGAAAGAAAAAACCGAAAAACTAACAAATGAAGCGAACAAAATTGAATAAATCCTTCCCTCGACGGACCTATCAGAAGCTAATCGGTCAGTTACAAACAAGACTAACGTCCATAGAAAGCCGATAAATCTTGGACAACCCTGCTCGAAAACAATACAATCCCCATTAATAAAGAAGGCGGGCTAAGCCAAACATCCAGAGCGGCTTAGTCCAACACACATTTATCTGTCATGCTTGCGCACGACAGATAAAATGCTTATTTGTTATACCGAATAACCACCATGACCATTTAATTAAATCTAAATAGCTAGCTATTTCTAATGGTACAACAAAGCGTATAGCTGTTAATGATAGTGCTAAGCCCGCCGAAGAAAGAGATAAAATAGTTTTGTCATAATTTTCATTGTTAGATAACTGTCTTTTTCTCACCTCATCTCGATAAGAATCATATAGTTCATTCGCTCTTTTCTGTTGCTCTTCAGTTCGAGGAACAACTTGATTTAAATTTTCATTTTCCGTTCCTTCTTTAACCACATTTACTCTCCCCACAATTCAAACAAGTCATGCACCCGTCCATCAACACCATCGCCTTGGTGCTGCATTTTGTGCAGAGCACGGCTTTTTCGGGGAAGGCTTGGCCATTGGATGAGCCGTGCAGAGCTTCGAATTCGCGGCGTTTTTCTTCGATCAGCTGTTTCTGGTGGTCGCTGAGACCTTCCGGTTTGATCATGCCGATGTGTTTCATGTGGGCTTCGATCGCATGGCCGATTTCGGCGACCAGGGAAGGCATGAACACACCGCCTTTTTTGAAATAGCCGCCGCGCGGGTCGAACACCGCTTTCAATTCCTCGACCAGAAACGTGGCGTCGCCGCCTTTCCGGAACACCGCCGAAATGACTCGGGTCAGCGCCAGAACCCACTGGAAGTGCTCCATGTTTTTGGAATTGATGAAGATTTCGTACGGCCGGCGTTCTTCGTGTTCGGTGCCCTGGTTCAGGATGATGTCGTTGATCGTGATGTACAACGCGTGCTCGGACTGCGGTGTCTTGATCTTATAGGTCGAGCCGACCAGGACTTCCGGACGCTCGAGGTTTTCGTGCATCTTTTCCAGATCGGCGATTTTCGCTTCGTTGGCGGCCTGTTCGGCGGCGGCTTTGACTTCGCTGGTCAGTACCTTGTAGCCGATGATTTTTTTGCTGATTTTATGTGTCATTGGGTTATCCTCGATTCTCAAAACTTGCCGTAATAGCCTTCTTTCAAGGCGTCGAACAGGTTGGCGGCGGTATGGATCTCGCCGTCGTATTCCACTTCCTCGTTGCCCTTGAATTCGACGACGTGGCCGTCTTCCAGCGTGAACTGGTAAGTGGTGTTTTCAAGGTCCGATTCCTTGACCAGCACGCCCTGGAAGACTTCGGGATTGAAGCGGAAGGTCGTGCAGCCTTTCAGGCCCATGTCGTAGGCGTATTCGTAGATCGACTTGAAGTTTTCGTAAGGAAAGTCGGTCGGCACGTTCGCGGTTTTAGAAATCGACGAATCGATCCATTTTTGCGCGGCGGCCTGAATGTCGACATGCTGCTTCGGGCTGATGTCGTCGGCGGCGATGAAATAGTCGGGCAACTGCCGGGCGGGATCGTCGCTGTAGGGCATCGCGTCGGCGTTGACCAGGGCGCGGTAGGCCAGAAGTTCGAACGAAAAGACGTCGACTTTTTCCTTGCTCTTCTTGCCGGCTCGGATGACGTTGCGCGAATAATGGTGGGCGAAGCTGGGCTCGATGCCGTTGCTGGCGTTATTGGCCAGAGACAATGAAATGGTTCCGGTCGGCGCGATCGAACTGTGATGGGTGAAGCGCGATCCGTTCGCCGCCAGTTCCGCGACCAGTTCGGGCTCTTCCTTGGCCAGTTGCTGCATGTAGCGGCTGTATTTGGTGTGCAGCACCTTGCCTGGAACCTGGTCGCCGATTTTATAACCGTCGGCGATCATTTCCGGGCGCTTGTGCAGCAAAGCGCCGGTCACGGTGAACATCTGTTCCATGATCGGGGCCGGACCTTTTTCCTTTGCCAGCGCCAGTCCGGCCTTCCAGCCTTCCACGGCCATGACCTTGGTGACTTCTTCGGTAAACCGGAGCGAGTCGGCTTCGCCGTATTTCATGGCGAGCAAGGTCAATGTCGAGCCGAGCCCCAGATAGCCCATGCCGTGGCGGCGCTTGCTGAAGATTTCCTCGCGCTGTTTGGCGAGCGGCAGGCCGTTGATTTCGACGACGTTGTCGAGCATGCGGGTAAAGATGCGGACCGTTTTGCGGTAAGTGTCCCAGTCGAAATGCGCTTCGCTGGTAAACGGCTTTCTCACGAAGCGGGTCAGGTTAATCGAACCCAACAGACAACTGCCGTAAGGTGGCAGCGGCTGTTCGCCGCAGGGGTTGGTCGCGCGGATGTTTTCGCAGAACCAGTTGTTGTTCATCTCGTTGACCTTGTCGATCAGGATGAAGCCGGGTTCGGCGTAGTCGTAGGTCGAACTCATGATGATGTCCCACAGGCGGCGCGCCGGCAGCGTTTTGGTGATGCGGCAGGCGATCAGACCGTCGTTGTTGACGATGTAGCCGTCCTTGCAGGGCAGATCGCGCCAGAGGATCTGTTTTTTGTCGTTTAGGTCCAGTTTGTCCACCTTGACTTCCTTCTCGGTGACCGGAAACGACAAGGGCCAGGGCAGGTCGTTTTTGACCGCCTCGACGAACTCGGAAGTAATCAACAGCGACAGGTTGAACTGGCGTAGGCGGCCGTTCTCGCGTTTGGCCCGGATAAACTCGATGACGTCCGGATGGCCGACGTCGAAAGTGGCCATTTGCGCGCCGCGGCGTCCGCCCGCGGAGGAAACGGTAAAGCACATCTTGTCGTAGATGTCCATAAACGACAAAGGTCCCGAGGTATAGGCGCCGGCGCCGGAGACATAGGCGTTTTTCGGGCGCAGAGTCGAGAATTCGTAGCCGATGCCGCAGCCGGCCTTTAAGGTCAGCCCGGCTTCATGCACCTTGGCCAGGATATCGTCCATCGAATCGGCGATCGTGCCGGACACGGTGCAGTTGATCGTCGACGTGGCGGGCTTGTGCTCCAGCGCGCCGGCGTTGGAGACGATGCGCCCGGCCGGGATGGCGCCTTGCCGCAGGGCCCAGAGGAATTCCTTGTAATATTGATCTTGCTTGTTCTTGCCGGTTTCGACCTCCGACAGCGCCTTGGCGACCCGCTGGTAAGTCTCATCAATGGTCGCATCGATGGCCACGCCTTCTTTCGTTTTTAAGCGGTATTTGGTGTCCCAGATATCGATGGAGGCATCCTGTAAGGGAATTTCGGTAACCGTGTTGGCGATGACATGGAGATGTGCGTTCATGATGATGTCCCTGTGAATCGTGATTGAAAGGATGGGTTAAAGTCGCGATAAATCAGCCAGTTAGGAAGGCGAAGATTTATCGTTGAGTGACTATATGTAGTTAATTGGATTTAACCTATGCACAATATATAGTGTTTTTGAAAAAATACAATAATGGATTCCGATAAATTTGCAAAGCCGTCGCCGTTGCTGGACCGGAAGAGTGAGGGATGTGAATGAGGCTGAAATTCGAATTCAACAATTTTCAAATACTTGCCGATTTTTGACGTATTTGCTGCAAAGTCGAGTACTCTCCATGAGGTCGAATAGGTCGAATTTAAGAGGATATGACCGGAATAAATAAAAAAATTGATTTTTGAATTCGTTCCGATATCATATGCGGTTCGCGGAGAGATGGCTGAGCGGTCGAAAGCGGCGGTCTTGAAAACCGTTGAGGGTTTATCCCCTCCCAGAGTTCGAATCTCTGTCTCTCCGCCACTTCTTCTTTAAAATCAGTAAGTTATTTAATTAATTAAGTCGTTAGTTCCTATATCCTGGAAGTTAACTTAACTTTCCAGAGTCATCAATGCCTTGAGGCGTTTTTTCACTAAATAGTCGTCCCTGAAAAAGTCATTTTTTTGAAAAAAACAGCTCATTAGGAAACATAAACAGATTCCTGAACCGTTTTATTTTGTAAAAACCGGCAGATGGCTTCCCCGATTTCCGGCCAAAAAATCCTCAACCGCCTGAGGATTAAACGCATGTTGTGTCCAGCGGCGCAGAGAACGGCATTCATGGCATCACCGAGTTGGCCTTTCAGGTAATTTCTGCTCAGCAAGCCATCGTTCTTCATGTGTCCAATCACCGGCTCGATGGCATTGCGCCGTTTTAACGCGGTTTTCAACCGTCGGGTATGGACTCCCCGTTTTTGCCTTGACTTGTACAGGGTGACACCGGGTATTTCTCGCTCCCGATAGCCCAAATCCACAAAAGCTTCTTTGGCTCGGGTACCGCTCAGGATTTCAGCTTGTTCCAGGCAGGAGTACAAGGTATCGCCGTCATAAGGATTGCCGGGAAAGCTCCTGGCGCCCAGCACGAAATTACTTTTATTGGTCACCGTGATGCCGACTTTGACGCCGAACTCGTATTTTTTGTGTGCTTTCCCTTTACTGATGCATTCCACTTCCGGTGCATGAAAGCTGTAGAGTTTGTTTTTGTCGGTGTGTTTCTGATTCAGTATCCGCTGGGTTTTGGCCAGGGCGTCCTGAAGCCCCCTTTGCGCGGCCAGCTCCTGTTGCGGCAGTTGCCGCAGGATATCCCGATAAACACGACCGACCAGGGTTTTCAGTTGCTTCAGGGCTTTTTGCTTACGCTTCATTTGCTTGGCATGATGATAACGATGCGATTGCACTAACAGCAGCGGTGCCTTTTTATTGTAGTTCTGTCGCAGGGGCAGCCCGTGTTGTCCAGCCAGCTTGACCAGCTCCCGACGGCATTTTTCGTACAACTTGCCGTCCGTCGGAAAGCCAACCGCTTTTTCCTGAACGGTAGTATCGACGGTGACCGATTGAAAATCTCGTTTCTTCACGGTCCGGGTAGCGACGCCCGCCTCGATCGTCAATAACAACAGCCACTCACAGCCGGCTTCACCGATCCGTTGCCGCCATTTCGTCAGCGAGGTCGGATGACAGGGAACCTCATGCTGAAAAAAGGTTTCGCCACAAAAGTACTGCCAATAACCGTTTTCAACCCAGCGTTTAACGACCGCTTCATCCGATAAACCTTCCGCATGTTTCAGATAATGCAATCCGGCGATCAAACGGGTCGACAACGCCGGGGCGCCTTGTTCTGCTTCAAAAAACGGGCCGAATTCTTCGTCCAGCCGAGCCCAGTCTATTTTGCTGGCCAATCGATAAAGTTCATGTTTCGGGTTCAAAAACTCGTCCAGGCGAGTTTTGAAAAGGTCATTTTGCACAACTTCCTGAGGACGTTTGGGCTTCATTTTTCGGTGAAAATTTGCAAGAAAATAAAACCCATTTTAACATTTTCTTGCAATTTTTGACCTCATAAATATCCATTTATATGATATTAATCAATTTCTTATGAATTAATCAGGGACGACTAAATATATCCCAATGTCTTTATCCATTAAGATGCTCAGAAATAGCGTCTTTCGGATCGTGAGCACTTTTTTAAACCGGTCGTCGTCCTTTCTAATTTCTAAAAGGAACAAATTGTCGTTCGGTTTGCCAAATTTTGTGATGGGGCGGCCTGTTGTTTCAAGCGAATAAGTTTTTGTCGGAAAATGAACGCCGGAAGTGTTTTTTCTTAAAAAACCATATTCTTTGATTATGCCGGACCAAGGCTGAACAGGCTCCAAACAATTTGCTCAGGAGGATGATCCGATGCCTGAAATCCCACATGATATTTGGCCTGAAAGCACTTTGGCCCTGTTGCTCGATCCGTACCGGTTTATTTCGAAGCACTGCCGGCATTACCGCTCCGATCTCTTCCAGACCCGGCTCATGCTCCGCAAGACCATCTGCATGACGGGACCGGAAGCGGCCGAGCTGTTTTATGACGAGAGCCGGTTCATACGAAACGGCGCCGCTCCGCCATGGCTCCTGAAGACTCTTTTCGGTCAGGGCGGTGTCCAGGCACTGGATGGCGAAGCGCATCGGCATCGCAAGCAGATGTTTATGTCCCTGATGTCACCGGAACGCATTGAGCAATTGGGCGCCATCACCGCCGAGGGATGGCGGAATTATGCCCGGAAATGGGCAAAAATGGACAGGATTGTGCTTTACGACGAGGTGAACAGGCTTTTGTCCCAGTCCGTGTGCACTTGGGTCGGGGTTTCGCTTCCGGAGCCGGAAGTCGGCAAAAGAACGGCCGAGCTGATGGCCATGTTCGATAAAGCGGCTGGCTTCGGGCGGGGGCATTGGTTAGCCCGGTTGTTTCGTAAGCGGGCTGAAAGATGGATCGAAAATCTGATCGAGGATATCCGCGCCGGGCGCATCAAGCCGCCCGAAGAGAGTGCGGCCTGGGTAATGGCAATGCACCGGGACTTGAATGGGCAATTGCTGGATCGGCATACCGCGGCAGTGGAACTCATCAATGTACTGCGGCCGACGGTGGCGGTTTCGGTCTTTATCGTGTTCGCTGCGCTGTCTCTGTATCAGTATCCGGTATGCCGGGAAAGGCTTGCGGCCGGGGAGGAGGGCTTTGCGGACCTGTTTGTGCAGGAGGTCCGGCGGTTCTATCCGTTCTTTCCCGCGGTCATGGCCGTTGTGAAGCAGGATTTCGACTGGAAGGGCTATCGTTTCCCGCAGGGGAGCAAGGCGGCACTGGACTTGTTCGGCACCAACCATGACGAACGGAGTTGGGAGTTTCCGTATGAATTTCAGCCGGATCGGTTCCGGCACTGGGAAGAAAATGCATTCAGTTTCATTCCACAGGGAGGCGGTGAGCATTATCACGGTCACCGTTGCCCAGGCGAATGGATCGCTCTCGAACTGATCAAGGTAGCATCGAACTTTCTGGCCAGAGATCTTGCTTATGACGTGCCGGAGCAGGATCTGGGAATCGACTACAGAAGACTGCCTGCTCTGCCGCGTAGCCGCTTCGTCATTAGTAATGTGAGAGAGCGGGTGTAACGGGCGCTGTGCGACGGCAAAAGCGCAGTGCTCTCCTCCGATGGGCCCGGACTTAACGGCATACTGAAATTATCCGCTCGGTTTATTTTCGAGCATGCCTAAAACGGGCGGAAGGAAGCCAAAAATCTTCGTGGCCGATAGAGCCGGTAAAACGGCATTGAATCAGCCTTTTAAAAGGCGGGTCTGTGCTTTGAGATTGAAGTCGGAACCGTTTTGAAAGCGGCCGCGGTACGACAGATATTTTATGGATATGAAATGTTTTTATCTCTCATTCACTCTCTAAAATTAATCCTTTCGAACTCATTGAATTCTTGAGTTTTGTGAAGATCCGGGATATATTTTCGCCAGATCAAGGAAAATGCCGGCTACACGACATTTCCTGAACAATTTCAGGCCACGGTTTTCCCTCTCGTTGAATTGAATGGCCGAAAGAATCGATAAGGCTGAAATAAAAACGGACATTTCGGCATATGATCGGATAAAAAATCAAGATTTTCGAGACGTAGATGTAATCTCGGCTCTTCAAACACATCATAAATTTTTAACATTCCAGCAAGATAATAAGCCGTAAACCTCATTTTCACCTAAGAGCAACCCTCATCAGAAGGATGTTCCAGGCCACCCGCTGAAGCAGTGTTTGCCGGCAATAATAAAGGGCGGAAAAGCCGATTTTTGGGAGTAATTCTTCATTACATATCATTTTCAAATGAGGTCCGGTGGATAATCCTGTCACAGTGACTATACTTTTTTATTGTTTTACTTGTCGTTTACTTGAGGATTCATAATGTCGAAAGAAGGGGCTCAGGCCATAATTCGCGCGAAAGCACCGTTACGTGTCAGTTTTGCCGGAGGCGGTACCGATGTGCCTCCGTATTGCGATACTTACGGTGGCTGTGTTTTAAACGCTACCATAAACAAGTACGCCTACAGTACCTTACAGCCTACCTTGAACGATAAGATCGAAGTTCATTCGCTCGATTACGATTACATTGCTCATTTTCAGGTTGAAGACAATTTGCCGTTGGATGGCGAAATGGATCTGTTAAAGGCTGTCATTAATCGGTTGAAGCGGGGCCAGAAGGGTGTGAGTCTGATGACGCATAATGATGCGCCACCGGGATCCGGATTGGGCTCTTCATCCGCGATGGTGGTGTCCCTGGTCGGTGCCTTTAACGAGTGGCACGGATTGGGTTTGAGCGACTATGAAATTGCCAATCTGGCGCTTGAAATCGAGCGGGTGGATCTGGCCATTTCGGGAGGAAAACAGGACCAGTATGCCTGTACTTTCGGCGGCTTCAACTTCATGGAGTTCGGCCATGACTATACCCTGGTAAACCCGTTGCGCATCAAGAAGGATATCATCAACGAACTTGAATACAACCTTCTTTTATATTACACTGGAAAGAGCAGGCTTTCCGGTAACATCATTGATGCTCAAGTAAAAAACGTCAACGACGGCAAGAAAAAAAGCCTGGATGCCATGCACGATCTCAAGCAACAAACCCTGGATATGAAAAATGCCTTGTTGAGAGGGCAGACGCATAAATTCGGGGAGCTCCTGCATTCCGCTTGGGAGTCTAAAAAAAGTATGGCGGATGAAATCAGCAATCCACTCATTGACGAAATGTACGATACTGCCCGCCAAGCCGGTGCGATAGGTGGAAAAGTCAGTGGTGCAGGCGGAGGCGGTTTTATGACCTTCTACTGTGCAAACGGCAAAAAAAATAAAGTCGCTGAATCTTTAGAGCGCTTGGGCGGTGAAGTGGTGGATTTTCAATTTGAGCTCAACGGGCTTCAAAGCTGGCGCGTCGGTTAGCATTTTAAGTACGTGTTAATCTTTTGCAGCAATAATCCTTACTTTTCGGCAACCGTTTTATTGAATTGCGGAAATCAATAGGGAAAATTGCTTTGTCCAGATCTTTTAATACTCAGATAATTTCCCGGCGCAGGATGGGTTGGCTTTAAATTTTGATAAAGCGACCGGGCACGTACCGTTGTTCGTGCCTTTTATAACAAATTATTCCCCCTCAGTGCATTACCAATTAAAGGAGAAACGCGATATGGCGGCCGTTAGTGAAAATGATACTCGACTTTCCAGTCTGTCCATTGTATTTCCGGCTTACAATGAAGAAAGCAATATTGAGAAGGCAGTCGATGCTGCGCGTCAGGTTCTTCAAAAATATGCCCAATCCTATGAAGTTGTGGTAGTGAACGACGGCAGCAAAGACCGGACGGGCGAAATTATTGATCGGTTGGCGCGAGAGGATAAAAACGTGGTGCCTGTTCATCTTGCTCAAAACAGCGGCTACGGCCGCGCATTGTGCACCGGTCTTTACAAGGCCCGTTGCGACTACATCTTTTTTAGTGATTCGGATCTTCAATTCGATCTGAATGAAATCAACAAGTTGATAGAATGGATAGGGGAATACGATATTGTGGTTGGCTACCGTGCGAAAAGAGCCGATCCTTTCCATAGAAAATTGAATGCATGGGCATGGAACAGGCTGGTCCGGATTTTGCTTGGCGTTAAGGTGAGGGACATCGATTGCGCGTTCAAGTTGTTCCGACGCAAAGTGTTGGATACCATCAAGCTTGATTCGGCTGGGGCTTTGGTCAATACCGAAATGTTTGCAATGGCTGCGCAAAACGAATTTAGCGTCAAGGAAGTGCCGGTCAGCCATTTTGAAAGAAGACAGGGACAGCAAACGGGGGCGAATCCGAAAGTGATACTAAAGGCATTCCGTGAACTGTTTGCCATGTACGGCCGCTTGAAACTCAAAGGGACCAATGCGCAGTGAGCAGGAATCCATTGCTTCGATGACTCAGGGTGCTTATTTAATAAGGAGGCTTAATGATACATGAGTATTTCAAGCAGATAGCGCAACAACATCCCGAAAAGCCGGCTATTATCTCCGGCAAACAAGTGATCAGTTACGCCGAGTTGCTTGATCGCATTGACGGTCTGTCGGCAGCGCTGGCTGAATCGGGTGTTAAAAAGGGCGATGCGGTCGGGGTTTTATTGCCGAACAGTGTCGACTTTGTCGCATCGATCCTGGCGATCATGGCTTGTCGTGCGATTGCGGTTCCCGTCAATACTCGTTTTCAGGCTGCCGAGGTCAAGTATTATCTGGAAACCTCTTCCGCTTGCAAGGTGATTCATGGAGACAAGGCGGAGGCATTGCTTGAGAGTATTTCCACGCCGATAGAGAAAATCAATCTGGACAAGCAGTCCATGGCGGGCACGAAAGGGACGCCGGAGGCGGCAGTGGTCGGCGGAGAAGTGCCGGCTCTTCACATGTATTCTTCAGGATCCACGGGCAAGCCGAAAAGAGTGACTCGCACGCAGACTCAATTAATGGCCGAATACCGGGCTTTGGCCGCGACGATCGAATTGTCCGATCAGGATGTCGTATTATGCACCGTTCCTCTTTACCATGCGCACGGTTTCAATAATTGTATGTTCGCTGCGTTGATGTCGGGCGGGACTCTGGTCCTGATGGAAGGCGATTTTAATCCGAGAGAAGCGGTCAAGCTCATTGAAGGCTCGGGCGTTACCATTTACCCGGCCGTTCCTTTCATGATCAAAATGATCGCCGAATCTTTTTATCCTGCCAAGCCGGATCTGAGCGGCATAAGACTGGTATTTACCGCAGGAGCGCCTCTTGCTAAAGAAATCGCCGAGCGTTTCCGGAATACTTTCGGCAAGACAGTCAAGCAACTGTACGGATCGACCGAAACGGGTGCGATCTGTATCAATTATGACGGCGATACGACGACTGAAGAGTCGGTGGGCAAGCCGCTGAAAGGCGTTCAGGTCGATATCCTAGATGAGAATGGAGAGCTTGTGTCCGCTGGATCACTCGGCGAGGTAGCGGTCCGGAGCCCCGCGATGACCAGGCAGTATGACGATTTGCCCACGTTAACCGAGGAATGTTTCCGGGACGGTTATTATTTGTCGGGGGATCTGGGTCTGGTGGATGCCGAGGGGAGGCTTTTCATTAAAGGTCGGAAAAAACTTTTTATCAATGTCGCGGGTAATAAAGTGGACCCGCTGGATGTGGAAACGGTCATTAAAACGCATCCGAAAATCCGTGAAGTGGTCGTGGTGGGCATGCCCCATTCCAATTATGGCGAAATGGTGAAAGCCGTCGTGGTTGCTGATGAGGGGTGTTCCGAAGAAGAAATTATCGCTTTGTGTGAACAGCAGTTTGCCTGGTACAAGGTGCCGAAAAAAGTGGAATTCCGCAGTGAAATACCGCGCAGTCCATTAGGTAAGATTTTAAGGAAACATCTGATAGATAATCCTGGGGAGGTCGTATGAGTACAGAAAGTTATAGCAATACTCTCCCTATGGAGAGTTATTTTAAGTCCAAAGGCTATGTGCCTGGCGGGATCATTACCAATAGCCGGCATGAAAATCTCGATATAGAAGCCATGCCGCCTTTTCTGAGAACATTGCTCGTGACGGACGGTACTGTAACGAAAAGTCTCGAAGCTTTCTTTTGGGAGCCGGTGGTGGTTGAAAACCTTGGGCAAACGCCGGTGACCTTATCCAGCGCCATCGAATGGATCAACATGCGTCCCGGCGATTCGGCATTGCAACGCGAAGTAAGGCTCAAGGGAGAAATCAGCGGGAAAGTGTATGCTTACGCCAAATCCTGGCTCAGGCTCGATTTGATACCTCAGGGACTGAAGGAAGATTTTCTTGCGGGCAACATCGGTATTGGCGAACTGTTGCGCGAACGGGGGCTTGAAAGTTACCGCGAAGTGCTCGATATCGGCCGTGAAATCGATGAATCATTAGCTCCCGTTTTTAACTCCGCTAAATGCGGCGAACTGCTCTATCGGACATACAGGGTTTTTATGCAGGGAGAGGCTACTATTTTGATCACGGAGAAATTCCCGTATCGTTTATACAATGATCGAACCTGACGGTTCGGTATCAAGCAAAACTGTAATTCTATCGGCTTAAATTCAGTTGTGAATCTGTCTTTCCTCGCTCGAAACGATAAAAATCGTTTCGGGCGAGGCGAGTCGTTTCTGTCGGCATTCCGGCGAATCGTTTCAAGAAATTCCTGACGACCTGTAATGGCCTAGGGAGTGCTCCGGCTGAGACTGGTTTGGAATTGAGCCCGGACAATTCCAGATGACACGCGGGAAATTGTCAGGCCAGGTAAACATTAAAATTGACAGTACGCCCAAATAGTGTCACTTTGGTGCAAATAATGTCACTTTTGCCCTACTTGCAACTGTTTGTGGTTTAAAAGCAAGCATTGCAATATACTGTCTGAATTAATTTTTCTTGAGTTCACGTCATTTTGACGATCAGGTTAATTTATTATTGAGAATTTTTAAATAATACGCCTGTTTGCGTCACATTAGAAAGCCATTTGGTATGATTTGGCGTGAAAATTGCTTTTTTTTAAAAGGAAGAGGATATTTTTTATGAGTCAAAATCGAAACACAATTGAATTGGTACGCGAGGTCGTGGAACGGGTAACGGGGGCCGATCTGTCGGGTACCCGCGTTGATCAACCGCTTGGCCTTGATTCAATCAATCGGATTACCTTGCTGGTTGAACTCGAACATGCACTCGAAAAGCCTCTGGACAGTGAAACGATGACTCCCGAAACATTCGAAAGCGTGAAAACGCTTGCTGAATTTATCGACAATCTGGGATAAGTCGTCATGTTTGAATATCTTCGTGCGGACATCCATAGAAAGCAGGAATGGTTTTTGAAGGAGAAGTCCTGGTTTGTCAAAAATATTCGGGTATTTCTTGAGCCCGGCACTATTGCCGTTATTGTTTTCCGGTATGGAAGATGGGTGAAAAACCTGAAGATACCGGTAATAAAGCAGTTTTTGAATTTATTTTATTTGCTTGGCAAGGCATTCGTCGTATTAGGGTTCGGAATTTATATTCCTGTCAATGCCAATATTGGAAAAGGCTTCACGATCCATAATTTTTCCGGAATTTTTATCTGTGAAGCCACGATCGGCGACAACTGCATCGTATTTCAAAATGTTACGATCGGCCACTTGCGGGGACAGCCTGAACCGCCGCGTCTTGGCAATAATGTATTTATCGGGGCAGGGGCCAAGGTGCTGGGAAGCGTCACTATCGGCGATAATGTCGCCATCGGCGCCAATTCGGTGGTAATAAATGACGTGCCGGATAATTGTACCGTATTGGGCGTCCCGGCTCGAATAATCTCTCGCGAAACCAACTGGATAACGGACAAGCTTGAAGGCCGTTCTATGAATTATTAGCGAATTCGTCAATTCGTATTTAAATTAAGAACTTGGATTTTTCAAATGTATCAATATAGTCGCGAAGATATTGCCAAAAAAATATCGCTTTCCGGAATAAATCCAGGATCTCCTTCCGCCTTTGCGGTTTTGCTTGATCCCGGAACTCTGGCTGTACTTGTTTACCGGTTCGGTCGTTTTGCTAAAAATGTACGATTGCCGGTGGTGGGCCATTTACTGAAGATTCTCTATTTTGTTTGCTTTTATTTGATCCAGATGCTCACAGGGATCAGTATTCAGGCCTATGCGGACATCGGGCCGCGGTTTGTCGTGATGCATTTTTCTTGCGTATTCGTGTTGGCGGAAAAAGTCGGCTCTGATTTTACCGTTTATGAAGGCGTAACGGTAGGCAATATCAGGGGTAAATCGAGATTGCCCATCATCGGTAATAATGTCACTCTTGAAGCGGGATGCAAGGTGCTGGGCGACGTGACCATAGGAGACAATGTGGTGGTGCGAGCCAATAGTTTGGTGCTCAGCGATATCCCGAGTAACTCCATCGCGCTAGGAAATCCGGCTAGACATACTCCCATGAAGCAAGACATAAATAATTCCGATCGGACCGAAATTCAACATTCATTAAAGCAGGAGATAATATGAGGCTTTTCGCAATTCAAGCGATGATCCGCCGTCTGGCGATTGGCGCAGATTTCAGAAGCGCAATGGCATCGATGGGAGGAGTGGGATCGACTGCATTGGCCCGGCATATCGGCTCGATTGCAGACAAAACAGTAAAGGAGCATGCCTATTCTCCTAGAGTTTTTGATCAATACGACAATATCAAGCTGGGTTACATTTACGGTAATCCGTACAACGCGGTGCTTTCAGTCTTTCGAAGAGGGTATCAGCACATGCATGTGCGTGCGATGAATGCGGATAGTGGAACTGAACCAAAGAATTTGGAAGGCATTTCATTGGAGGAGTTTCTGGCGCAGGGAAAGGACGAGTTTTACATGGAAAGGCAATTCGATAACTGGACCTCCGAAGTCAATCCGAAGCATCCCATCATATTGATTAAATACGAGGCGCTAGCCGATCACATCGGAGAAATACTTGATTTTTTCGGCACTAAGGATCCCTTCGAAGTCAAGGAGCGAAAATCGTCCTGGCTTGACCAGCCCGAATCGATTCGCAAACAGCTTGAAAAAGTATATGGGGGATTATTCGAAAAGGTTGAGGCTATGCCGTCGATTAAAATAATTTCTCCCAATAAATCCGCGTAAGGGATTTTGTGTAAAGATTGGACTAAACAGTAAATTTTGTTTTGGCGTTTTATTATTCGTTCAGCGAAGGTTAAGGGTGTACCGATTAAGTTTTACAATTCTTGACTTTCTAACTGCTTGTTATTTTGAATAACTATTGGGACGGGAATAAGGTACCGATATCGGCAAGGATTAATACTTAAAATAAGCAATATAAAAACCTTAACCGTGCTTTTATAACGTAGGGAAATTCTGAATAATTCGGCTCCTCTTGCCCCCTCAAGGCATAAAGGGATAAGTCGGGGCGAGGCTAGAAAAATCAGCCGGTTATCATCCTGATTTTAACCCTCTCGGCAAGCGCTCCCGGCGTGGCCAAGCCACAGGGATGGGGCGAATAGAAAACGCACGGAGCAGTTTTCTGCCTTGCTCCTGCATTCGCAGCCGTCCAGGAGGGAGAAGGAATTAATCGGAGCTTTCTGCTCGAAGCCGCTATCGCCGTTGCTGACAATGGAAGGTTTTTGTGTTGTTGTAGATTAAACCGTTTATCGGCATCCATTAAAACGCCGATGTTCAAGCGAATAATAAAAATGTCCGGAAATTTTCTGTCAGTCCTTCCGGTATGTCAAATTTTAATTATGGCAATAAGTTTTGATTAGTGCCTGAAGAAGCAATTTGGCCGCTTAATATGATCGTAATGTTGGCGCTGTATTCTAGCGCTCAAGTTTGATATTGGAATGTATTTCCATAGTAATCCGTACCAGATAAGCGGAACGATTAATTTTTTAAATCAAACCAAGGAGAGTTTAATGTCTATTCGAGCAACAGATTGCCATGCGGGTCGAAAGCTCACGATTGTGATGGTTGCCGCCTGTCCGTTTCCCGCCAATCACGGCTCCCCGGCGTCGATCCGGGAAATGTCGGAAGCCCTGGTGCGGCAGGGCCATACGGTGCACATTCTGACCTATCCGATCCGGCAAGACATTCCGGTCGAGGGCGTCGCCATCCACCGGGTGCGGGCGCCGTTTTTGAAATCCAACGAAATCAAGGTGGGGCCGGCCTGGGAGAAATTCATCTACGACCCGCTGATGGTGCTGAAACTGGTGGGGCTGATCCGGAAACACAAGGTCGACGTGATCCACGCCCACAACTACGAAGGCGCTCTGATCGGCTGGCTGGGCAAGCTGTTGACCGGCCGGCCGATGCTGTACAACGCGGTCAACAGCATGGCCGACGAGTTGCCCACCTACAACTTCATCAAGCCGCGGGCACTGGCGGTGTTTCTGGGCAAGCTGCTGGACGTGCTGGTGCCGAGAACCGGCGACTACGTGACCATGGTGTCGGACAGCCTGAAGGAATTCCTGCTCGACAAAGGGGTGGCGGCGGCGCGCCTGAAGGTGGTGCCGGCCGGGGTCAATCTGGACATGTTCGCGCACGGCAACGGCGCCAAAGTGCGGGCCAAGCACGGCATCGGCAGCAAGCCTCTGGTCATGTACACCGGCACTCTGGATCAGTTTCAGCGGCTGGATTATCTGCTGAAAGCGATGCAGCGCACGCTGCAGGAATGCCCGGACGCGATGCTGATGATCGCCTGCAACATCCTGCACAAAGGCCATCAGCAGGAGTATCTGGCGCTGGCGCAGGAACTGGGCATCGAGAAACGGCTGGTGTTCGCCTATCCGGTGGCGCTGGAGGATCTGCCGGACTATCTGGCGGCCGCGGACGTGACCGTGGTGCCGCGGCCCGAGTGTCCCGGCCATCCGGTCAAGCTGTTGAATTACATGGCGGCGGGCAAGGCCATCGTCAGTTTCGAGGGCGGCGGCAAAGGGCTGCACCACATGTTCAACGCCTATCTGGCGCCGGACCACGATCACGACAGTCTCGGCGCCGGCATCGCCTTTTTGTTGCAGCGCAAGGATCTGCGGGACATCCTGGGCGCCCAGGCCAAAATCACCCTGCAGGGCAATTTCGACTGGAACACCCTGGCCAAGGGCATCGAGATCATCTACCACATCATGCTCGAAGAAAAAGGCGCGGCGGGACGCGAGCAGGAGCTGGCGCGCTATCTGCGCAGCACCTATGAAATCCAGTACGTGGACCGGCGCCATAGCGATCAGAAGGTCAAGGACAGCGGCCGCAGCGGCGGCGACCGCCGCAAGGTGCAAAAACGGATCGATTTCCTCGAGCAAAGAAAAGTGGCTTTCTCCAATTCCGAACCGCTGCAAAAAGTCACCCAAAAACCCGACAAATCCAAGGAAGAAGCTGCTTGATGTGCATTTTCGGATCGCATGGAGAATTGATTCGCTCAGGCTGGATGCCGAAGGCGGATCAATTCGTTCCCAGGCGCGGTGGGAAAACGCTCTGGGACAACTGAATTCTCTACAAGAAAAAGCATGCCAAGTTATCGGTATTTTGAAAGAATGATGACTTAATGACATTAACCTGTCTGCCTCGGAAATTCGACGGTACGGATACTTTTCGAAATTTCGATCATGTCGGCATGACGTCGTGGTCTCGACTGCCGGTTAATGCGCTTATGGCTATCAAGCAGAATTCAGGCATGCTTGGCCATGCAGTTCTTCAGCACTAAGCTCAAGAGACAATCCGGCAGGATGAAAAAGGAGAACTGCTCTCCGTTCGTTATCTCTAATTAACTTCATTCAGGCCTGAATGCATCCTTTCCTGCCGGCGGCGGTTATGGAATTAGCGCACTAGCCGCTTCTTTAAAGTTATGCTATATTAACCACTTAATGATTCAAGCCACTGAATTTAATAATTCAAGTCACTGAGCCATGAAGTCTGTCATGGAAATTCCTTTGCACTGAGCCGACCGGCTCTGTAGCTGTGTGCGAACGGAAACAAATAATAATTTTAAGGGGGGATATTGAGTTTAAAGCTATTTCATTCGCTCGGCTTGTATTTTCCCATGGCCATTAATAAAGGATCGTCGCTCGGCGTAATAGTCCGCATTTCTTATAAAGTATTTACTATAGCCTCCAATCTATGAAAATGATTCGCTTTAACAGCAGCGGCAAAACGACTTATCTCCTAGCCCTTGCCGGTATCCTTTTAATATTTTTTGTTCTAGGGATGAAATATATTTTCGTCCATCTCAAAGAAACCAACCCTAAGATTGCAAAAGCGTTCTCCTCGCCGCTTCCTGTTGAAGTGCAGGTGGCACAAG
Organism: Methylosarcina fibrata AML-C10; assembly: GCF_000372865.1. NCBI lineage: Bacteria > Pseudomonadati > Pseudomonadota > Gammaproteobacteria > Methylococcales > Methylococcaceae > Methylosarcina > Methylosarcina fibrata. The sequence continues at coordinate 18,330 of NZ_KB889965.1, forward strand.
GAGGAGGGATTGAAGAATTGATAGGCGCCGAGGTGGTCGCCAAGGCAAGCCAGTCGATCCCGATTCGTACCATGCTTTCCATCGGAAGGGTGACGAAAATTCATGTTCAACTCGGTCAGGAAGTTCGGGTAGGCCAATTGCTGATTGAAATAGACGATACCTTGTTAAAAGCGGCGCTGGCCGCGGCGGCTTCCCAACTGGAAAGCTCCAAAATTGAACTTGATCAAAGCCGGATAAAATTGGAGAGAATGCAGGAATTGTTCAGAAACAAACGAGTGACCGAAGAAGAATATCGGAAAGCGGTTGAGGAAAAGTCCACTAAGGAATTTAACTGGGCCAATGCCAATTATAAATATTCACAAGCCAAGTACGACCTCAGCGGTTGTCGTATCGAATCGCCTGTCGCCGGGGTGGTCACCACACTGGATCTCTATGAAGGCACCATTATAAAACAGGCAAGCGACTTACTGACTCTGAATGCCATCGATCCCATTTTATTAAACGCCAAGGTGAGTGAAGAAAGAGCGAAATCGGTCTTCGTAGGGCAGGAAATGGAGGTTTCCCTCCATGCTTTTCCCGGGCGAAAATTTAAAGCCAAAGTTGCAGTCATTCAACCCTCCGTTGACGAGGAGACTCACCTCTTTGAAGTAATCGCACGGCTGGAAAATCCGGATCTTGAAGTCAAACCAGGGATGAACGGCGTTGCTTATCTTAAAACGAATCGTCAGTCCATAAAAATACCCAGTATCGCGCTCATTTCATCGCAAGACGGTTCGGCTTCAACTTTTGTTGTCGATGATGAAAAGATTGCACATCTTCGGAAAGTGAAAACCGGATCAATCTCTCAGGGATATGTCGAAATCAAGGAAGGGCTTAACGAAGGAGACCGTGTGGTAGTGGTTGGACAAGCCTCATTGCAGGATAATGATAAGGTACGCTTTGGAGATAATTATGTTTCAAATTAGAACATCGACAGAAAAAGCATTATGGGTGGCCATTGCGTGGACAGCCGTCGGTGGCGGCGCCTATGCCGAAACGTTGCGTCTAAGTCCCGAAAAAGCGGTTGAAGAAGCGCTGTCAAACAGCAGTTCCTTAGCCGGAGCGAATGCCAGTATTTCGTCCTCGGAACTGGAACTCCAATCCGCCGAAAGAGGGGGGTTTCCAACCATCTCGGCGGCAGTCAGTTCCATGTACGGAAACGGCGCGCCTTACTCCTTCTTCTCGCTGAATCAATCGATTGATCGGGGAGAAGCCTTTCGCGTCGGTCAAAAAACGAAAGGGGGCTATGCCTCTGGCGCCTTGACTGTTACCGTTCCGGTATTCAAAAAAGGTTCTTTGTTCAATATCGACGCACCGGCGGTTCAACAGGCCGAGGCTGAAGCAAACAAAGCGCGCGCCGATAGTTTGGCTATGTCCGATAAAGTCACAATAGAAGTTCTGCAATATTATCTGGGGGTTCTTCAGGCGGAAGATGAAGTGGCCATTCATCAGCAAACCCATGATTCTCAATCGAAATGGCTGGACTATGTACGCAAGCGGGGTCAGGAAGGACTGGCCATCAAATCGGAAGAGCTCGCGGTCGAGACCGCTTTGGCAACGGAAGCGGCGAATTTGAACATCGCTCGCCGGAAAAAGGATCTGTACATGCTCAAGCTGAATATGGCAATGGGAAACGAAGAAACCAGGAAGCTTGAACTCGCCAAGCTGCCGGACGTGATTACCGATGTTCCCCCTGTACAGGAACTGTTGCAGCGCGCGTTAAACATTAACGGCACTATAAAATCCCAGGAAGCGGAACTGCAACTAGCGAAAGCCGAACTGGAAGACGTCAAAGGCGAGTCCTTGCCGACCGTTACCTTTGCCTCGTCCGCAATCGCAGCCAACAATATAGTGGACAACAATATAACAAGCTTTTATAGCGTCGGACTGAACGTGGCCATGCCGATCTACGATTTCGGGCAAAAATCGTTTAAACAGGACGCCAAAGAAGCGGCAGTGATCGAAAACAGTCACAAACTGGAAGCCGCGAGAGAAGCTCTCGTTCATCAGATTCATGGTTCCTACAATTCGTTGCAGGATGCCAAGGAACAGATGGAAGTCGACAAGAAGGAGATCGCTCATGCCGGACTGGTCGAGGAAGAAAGCAAGGACGGTTATGAAAAGGGATTTGTCGGACTGGATCAGGTGCTGGAGGATGAAAGCGACACTCTGAAGGCCAAATTGAAGCTGATAGAAGATCGTTACTTGGCCTGGGCCAATTACTACGACGTCATCATCACAACGGGAAAATTCGTTGCGTCTTCAAGATAGCTCCCGATCAATTATTTGAATCAGAGTCAGCATGACGACCCCAGCACGGAAGATACTAAGGAATTCTTTTTTTGGAATTGCCAGTGAGGCTATCGGCGGCGCATTATTATTTGTTGTTTTCATCTTTATTGCCCGGTTTTTAGGATCGGAGCAATTCGGGGTCTTTTCCTACATTCTGGCATTTGTGGGCTTGTTCCAGCTCATTGCCGATTTTGGTTTAACCAATGTAATCGTCAGGGAAATTTCTCGAGCGAAAGACAAGGCCGCGCACATCATGGGTGCGATAATTCCACTGGCATGGTTGTTTTCGCTATTAATCTTCGGAGTTATCGCTTTCCTTGGGAGTTTTTTTTCTCTCTCGGAAGAAGGATACAAAGCCACCCTGATCATGGGCGTAGCGGTTCTGACGACCTTCCATTCGGTTGCCTATGGTTCGGTATGCCGTGCTTTTGAAGAAATGGGATTTAATGCAGTAGGTAACGTGACTCACAAGATCGTGTTGTTCCTGCTCGTTTTAACCGCCATTCATTTCGAATGCACGGTAGTCGAAATAGCCGAAGCCTTTATGCTGGCCAACATTTATCAGATGATGTTTTTCTACATTGTCGTGAGCCGCCGCTATTTCAAACTGTCCTTGCGCTTCGATAGGCGCTATTGGCGCTATCTGATCAAGGAAGCTTTTCCGATCGGGCTCGCCATGATCTTTCGAAGGATCACTCTTCACGTCGATACATTGCTGTTGACCGCATTGTCGACGACGTCGTCCGTGGGGTTATTCAATGCCGCGTACAAGGTAATCCAGATGATCGACATGATTCCTTTTACATTATCGTTGCCTTTGTTTCCTCCGTTTACCCGCCTGGCCCTGGAGTCGCGGGAAAGGCTGTTCTCCTTCGTTACCCAGGCGCTGTCGTTTTTTATGGTGATTGCACTGCCTATCTGCGCCTTGATGATCATTCTGGCTCCCCAGATTGTGAATTTGTTTTTCGGAGCCGGATATCAGGAAGCCGCGCCGACTTTACGCATGCTTTCCTGTAGCGTCGTTTTTTTGTTCCCTACCGCGCTGTACATTTATCTATTCTCGGCATTGGGCCACCAGAAGTTTTATACGATAAGCTCGGCCATTTGCTTGATCACCAAGGCCGGTCTGGATGTGTGGCTTATTCCGTTGAAGGCCCATTATGGTGCAGCCATCGCCACGCTGAGCGCCGAAATCGCTTTTTTCCTCAGCGGCTTAATTTATCTGTGGCGGTTGGGGTATTTGTTGCCTTATTTAAAAATAATTTACAAACCCTTGTTTGCAGTCAGCATCTCCAGTCTCGCTTTGATGCTTGGACTCTTCTACGACAAGGAAAAAACGTTGGTTGTACTGATTGCACTGGTCTGTCTGTACGTCATTCTGTATTTACTGTTAATTCTGGCATTTGGCGCCGTTTCCCGCAGACAGCTAACCTTGCTCGAAGAAACATTGAGAGTGAAACATGGCACCTAAATATTGGCCGGCCTTTTCTCTGGCCAAGTTATTCTCGCTGTTCAACTCCGGTCGTTTTGTTCTGGCCTTGCTGGGGTTGCTGCTGACGCTCGCCGGCGGAGTCAGCGAATGGCTTCATTTTCCTCTATCCGCCAAAATCACCGGTTTTTCGATTCCCTACGGAGCGACAAGCGGGGCCGAAGAGTCGACCGTATTTTCTCAAGGGGCGGGCTTTTTAATTTTGATTGTCGGCGCCGTAGCTTCGGCGCTGATGCGGCGTGATGAAATGGGCAGAATATTATTGTCCCTCTCTTTAGTCGCTCTGCTGTATTTTCCTATTTATCTATTGTTTGTCGATACCCACTGGACGATCCAGTATATCCTTGAAGCCGACCAATATAACGGATTGCGTTCCTTCCTGGCGAAAAACTTCATCCCAAATACCGGGGTGGAATTCCCCACGACTTATTTGACGGGGTTCGAGTATCTCGTCGACCGTTTCATGGTGGTATTGGCCGTTACCAGTTGGGGATGGTATTTGGCCGGAATCGGCGTATTGATAGTTCTGTTCAGTTACCGGCCCATGCAGGAGAAAACCTGGAACGCTCTCGGCGCACTGCTCATGTCGGCCGGCATCTCGCTCGTTTTAGCGGTATTGATCGGCTTTAATGAAATATATGCGGATTATCGCCATTCCGAAGGGGATAGATTGTTGACTCAAGGCGCTTATAACGAAGCAATAGACAATTATGCGGCGGCCCTGGTCAACGATCCTGCATTGCAATATTCCGAGCTGTTCCTGTTGAATGTGTCCAGCGCCTATCTTTCGAAAGAAGGAAAATATCACCCCTTTGCCCAGGTTTACGTTTCTGAAGAAAACTCCAGGCGTCAGCTCCCTGTACAGGCGGCGCTTCATCTTGAATATTTTGTGGCGCACGAACCTATCGATTCCGTTTTTTTATCTCCCCTGTTGGCACATTCCGTACGAAAGCTGACTAAAATTTATCTTAAAAGCGGCGGAGAGTTTTATTCGAAAGGTCAACTGGCGGCTGCTTTGAGTAATTTCGAAAAGGCATTGTCGATCGATTCCAGCTTATTGAACGGTAATTTTTACCGGGCCAAGGTATTGCTTGATCTTAGAAAACATGAAGACTGTAAGGCGATTATGGAAAAACTTATCGACAAGGTCAGCAGAGCCTCCATCAAAGCCAATTTTTACAGTACCTTAGCCGAGTGTTTTGTCGGCATGGAAGATTACATTCGAGCCAGGGATGCGTACTCTTCTTCTTATAAACTGGATGACAGAGAGAATTATTGGGCGCTTAAAGGATTAAGCGGAACGTAGTAGGCATTATGGAAATATATCGCATTGTTTCGGGATTTCTTCCCGCCGGTTTCGCCTGGTTACGGCCGGTTTTAATCGTTGTTGCATTCAGCGTCCTGTTGGGTTGGCTGGATGCCAAGACCTCGGGGCCATTCAGAAACCGGACATATCTGGCCGAATGGGATAATGCGCACTGGATTGCGCCCAAAAAAGCGTCGGCGTCGGGTTATTACCGAACGGAATTGATGATCGACAGCCTGGCGACAAAAGCCATTCTGCAGGTTGCCGCTCCGGACCATTTCGAAGTGTACGTGAACGGTAAGAAAGCTGCGGCCAACAGCTTTACATCCATACTCACCACAGGTATTTACGATATCACCTCCATGCTCGACGTCGGGATGAATCTCATTGCGATTCGAGTCGTAAAAAAAACCTATTCGGGATCGGCTTCGTTAATCGTGAACGGATACTGGCAGGATTCCATAAACCATCGGCACAGTATTGTGACCGATACGGACTCATGGCGGGTATCCACCAAGCAGGAATCTCAAGCGGCGGGTGACGTTTCCTGGTATGACGAACAGTTTATCGACGATCAATGGGAAAAGCCGATTCCTTATACGCTGCAGGACAATGAGATCATTCAGGACCTGAGCGTTCCTCCCGAACTGTATGCCGAATTTCCCAAAGGCGAGTGGATATGGAGCCGGGATACCTCGGCGCTCAACGGGACTTTCCGCCGTCACTTCGAGCTGGACGGCTCCCGGATAGACAGCGCCTGGCTGGGCATTGCCACCAACGGTACCTACAAGCTGGCCGTCAACGATAATCTCCTGCTGACGGGCAGCCCCGGAAACTCCAATATGGATACGTTCAATATCGGGCGTTACCTGAAGCTGGGACACAATAACATTACCGTCGAGATTACCAGTCATCAGCCGGGTATCCGCTTGGCGGTTGCCGCTAGGGTATTGGTGGACGGGAAACCGGTCGAACTGTCTTCGGATCAAAACTGGCTGGCCAAATCCACGACTGTGCCTGCCGTACAGTCCGACGACGACTGGTATAAAGCATTTTTGCTGGGACCTATGGAGCCCGTGCCGATCAGTTATCAGCTCAAGGTGAAATCGGGCGTCTTGCGGGGATTGCCGGCAGTGCGCATCATGACCCTCGAAGTACCCGTGGGGCTGGCCATGGAAGAATTTTTCGATTTTTTTTGGCCTGCCAGCTTCATTCTACTGGTCAATATGGGATTGGCGCTGATTTTCGTGTCGTTTGTTGAAAAGCGGATGGTCATCGATAAGCTTCGTGCTCTTGAAATTTATGCCATTCCGAATTTTGTAGGGGCTTTGCTCATTGCTTTTGCCGTACTGATAAGCTTCGATGTGCGTATGGATCCTTCGGCCGTTTTAAGTGGCACGACTTTTTGGGGAATCTGCCTTATTATTTTGAGCTGGATAGCATGGCTGATGTTGGAGGTTTATTTCAAATCCGCCCACTTGGATGAACCACTACGCCGCTCCGGGAGACAATAGCCGTGAACCATTCAGAACGCCGATTATTTTTTTCGCTCTCCGAGGCACAAACCTTTGCGAACTTGTTTTTATCCCGGTTCAATTCGATAGACATACACTCGCGCTCCTTCCTGGATCGTATGAACCGGCTGGATCAGCGCTTATTTTATTGGCTCTCCGCCGTCCTGGTGCTGACCTGCGCCGCGTTGGCGCGGTTTAGTTCGATCGACATACGTTCCCTTACTTTGGATGAAAGCACCATTGTCGTTTTTGCCCAGAGCATTCTGGAAAAGGGATATCCTTATGTTTATGTAGGCAGCATGGAGGTACAGTTGGCAACCTACGAGATAGTGCCTTACTTTATGGCGCTGTCGATCGGCTTGCTCGGACTGACCGACGTTGCGGTTCGTTTGCCTGCGGCTCTGTTCGGGCTCGGCACCACTTATCTCATCTTCGCTACCGCTTGGCGATGGTTCGACTGGCGCGTCGCGATTTTGGCCAGCGTACTCTACGCTTTATCTCCCTGGGCCATTTTCTGGGCTACGAACGCCTTTCATCCTTCGCAAATGCAATTCTTTGCGATGCTGACCATCATTCAGGCTCACAAAATTATTACTCTCGATAAGGTCGAGCCCCGTACGTATTATCTGACGACTTTTTTCTTTACGTGCTCTTACCTAAGTTGGGAAGGAATAGGCTTTCTGTTGCCGATTCTTCTGGTCGTCATCATCCTTATGCGCTGGGGAAACTGGGACTGGCTTAAAAACCGGCATGTCTGGATTGCTTCCGCAATCATTGTCTTTGTCGTGGTCGCCCAAGGCATTCGAAGAGTGCTGTTGCAGAAAAGCTATTTGATGGTAGGTTCGGGGCGAGGCGACGTTTCCTTGCCGGAGTTCGTTTTTACCAAAACTTATTACGATCCTTTCTTCTATATCAATGAACTCTTTACCCGGGAAGGCCACTGGGTATTGACCGGATTATTCATCGTCGGCATTTTCTACACGCGCAAAAGCATCAACTTTCGTTTCGTTTATTTGCTGACGATCGTTGCCGTCTTTTTCATGACCAATTTTTTGGGTTATTACAGCGCGCATTACATTTATTATGCTCTGCCGTTTTTGTTCATGGCCGTTGCGGTGGTGACCTTTGAATTATTGAAGTCGGTGACTTCAACGGCGTTCAGCGACACGCTCGGCGGCGGCAGAACGGCGCGCCGCCTCAGTTACTGTCTGCTGATCGCCATCGAAATAGGCTCCTCCAGCGCTTTTGGGCCCAAGCTATGGAGAAATTACGGCGATTTCAGCGACATAGGCCGCGGAGACATGAGGCCGGGTCTAGCCTCGATCGATTACAAAGGTTTGATCGAGACGATGGACAAGCTTTCCAAGCCTGGGGATGCCATCATCAATTTTGCCCCTTTTACATTGAGAAGATACATCAATAAATCCGGCGAATATTTTCTGCAGAATTATACGATGCAAAAACTGGTATACAACGCAGAAGGCACTTCGCCTTATTATCTGGATAAATACGCCGGAAACATCACCCTGCGGAGCAAGGACGAACTACTGGATGCATTGTACAATCACGAGCGAGTTTGGCTGCTTGCCGCTCCGTACCGGCCTCTGCGCGACATTCTGAATGCGGAAACATTGGAATTTATCGATAAATACATGACCCTGGTTGACGAAAGCTATGACGGCAAGCTTTATCTTTGGGAAAGATATTAACTTCCTCGATATCAAATGGTAACCCGGAGCGCCGGTAACCTTAATCAGAACCATCCTTTGACGCCGGCTTGTCGATAAGCCAATTCTGCGGGAACAAGATCGAATCTTCGGTTTCTGCCGGGACGGGGCTTGTTCAGCACGGTATTTCAGCCGCGGACGGTTGTTTTACTTCAGCCAGGTCTGGCTCAGGACTTAATCTATAAACGCAATTGCTCGGCCATCCGATCGAAATCGGCCTTTTCCAGAAACGGCAAGACGCCCAGCAGCGGGACATGAAGCTCCTGATGAATACGACCGATATTCTCTTCAATTTTTTTCATGGCAGGATCCGAACAGACAGCGATCCAGCCGGCGCAAGGCAAGGCCGAACGATTGATTGCTTCAGCGGTCAATACGGCATGATTGATGCAGCCGAGCCGGATGGCGACGACGAGAATGACCGGCAATGCCAAAGATGTTGCCAGATCGCTGATATTTTGGCGGTCATTGATCGGCGAGTACCAGCCGCCGGCTCCTTCGACCAGGATGACGTCGGCCTGCGGTTTCAGTTCATGAAACCTGACCATTATTAAGTCCAGATTGGCCGGATTGTTTCTGCCCGCTAAATGAGGAGAAACCGGTAACGGGTAAGCGTAGGGATTGACCAGATCGTAGTCCAGTTCGACGCTGGCATTGGCCTGTATCAGCAGGGCGTCGTCATTGACCGGTTTGCCGTTTTTCAGAGTGCAGCCTGAAGCGACCGGTTTCATCCCGGCGACCGTTTGGCCTTTGTTTTTAAAATGGCGCATGAGCGCGACGGTGGCCCAGGTTTTGCCGACATCGGTGTCCGTGCCCGTGATGAAATAGCCGACTTTCATGGCGTTAACCTCGCGCTGCAACCTGAATGATTTCGAAGCTTGCCGGGATCCGTCCTTCTACCCGATACGGTTCATACGCCTTGATCATGCCTTGCATTTGAGCTTTCGTGGTGAAACGCCGGTTGCGGCCGCTGTTGACGTTATGAGCGCCGATCTGTTTGAGTTCTTTCATCAGCGCATGGACCGATTCATAGTGAGATAAATGCAATCGGCTGGCAATTTTCAGATCGGTAAAGCCCGCTTGCTCAAGAAGTCGCCGTATCTCCGATGGATCATGAAATTCGTTGACGTGACTGTACGCGTCGACGCTCGCCCAGGCGCTCTTTAACTCCCGCAGAGTGTCCGCCCCGAAGGTCGAGAAGACCAGAGGGCTTCCCGGTTTCAGAATCCGTTTGAAATCGTATAAAACCTTTTCGAAAGAATTACACCATTGCAAGGCAAGATTGGAGAACAAGCCGTCCAGGGAGTGATCGGCAACCGGCAAAGATTCCGCGTCGGCGCATAGACAAGCCAGTTTCCGTTGGTTTCTGTCCGGTATGCTCGGCGACAGTTTGCAACGCGTCATCTGGAGCATGGTATAGGCCAGATCGAGTGCGATGATCGTTTCCGTTTCGGACTGGCGGCTCCATAATTCTCCGGTCAGAAAACCGGTGCCGCAACCCAAATCGAGAATCGTTCCCGAAAGACGGACGCTGCCGGCAAAGTCCAGCAAATCCTTTCCGACCGCCCGCTGCAATTGAGCGACGCCGTCGTAGCGGGCGGCGGCGGCCCCGAAGGACTGTTTAATTTTGGCTTTATCCAGCAAGGTAGTCATGATTGATCCATAAAGCGCGAAATGATCGCTGCCAGCTCGGAGGGATGGGACAGGAAAGGAACGTGCCCCGCCTGATCGAGCACGGATAACCGCAACGACGGCAGGAGCTGTTGCATTTTGACGCCGGCATCGGCCGGAACCAGGGTGTCTTTGCCGCCGAACACAGCCAGAGCAGGGATCTTCAATTCGGCTAAAACCGGCCTCAGATCGGCTTCCCTTAAAATACGCAGGCCCTGTCTGAGCGTTTCAAGATCCGGAGGCTCGCGGCTGTAGACTGCGGTTTTCAGTTCTTTCAGCAACGTTCTGGCATCCGCCAGGCCGTGAACCTGCAATGCCAGGAAATTGAAGAGGGTGGATTGAGCATTGTTGGCAAAGCGATCGGAAAAGGTAGCGAGCAATTGCGCATCCATGCCGGGCCAGGCGCCGCTTGCAGGTGCCTGCTCACCGATCGGGCTGTAATAAGCGCGGGTGAACCGCGGATTGCCCGCCAGCAAAATGAGCGAGCCGACCCGCTCGGGGAACCGTCCGGCCAGATCGAGAACCACGGTCGCACCCAGAGACCAGCCAAGCCAACAGCATTGCGGATCCTCGATCGCAGCGCTCAGCGCCGTGCTGATTTCCTTTAATGAAAACGGCGATACTGGCCGGCTAAGGCCGTGTCCGGGTAAATCGATACAGGTCACCCGGTAGCGTTCCGCCAGTTGTTCGGCAAATGTTTGCCAGATGGCGCTGTGCATGGCCCAGCCGTGCACCAGTACGATGGGTTTGCCTTGACCGAAAGTTTGTTGAAATATCGTTGTCATCAATTGACCGGATTAGTCGATGGTTGGCTTCGCCGCTGGTCTCTGCGCCAGAATGAATTCAAACGCCTCCAGCAGACGGTCGACATGATGAGCTTCATGCAGCGCCGAAAAAGTGATGCGCAAGCGGGCGCTGCCCTGCGGAACCGTCGGCGGACGTATGGCGCCCACCAGGAAACCTTTTTCGAGTAATGCCTTGCCTATGAACATTGTTTCCTGGCTATCGCCGATCACGACGGGCTGGATGGCGGAGGCCGAAGGAAGTAAGGTCAAACCGAGCTGCTCGGCGCCGCGGCTGAAACGTCGAATCAATTCGGCCAGTTTTTCTCTGCGCCAATGATCGGCGATGGCCATTTTCAGACTGACGCGCGTCGCTTCCGCGACAGCCGGGGGCAAGGCCGTGGTATAAATGTAAGTTCTTGCTTTTTGGATCAATGTTTCAATCAATTCGCGAGATCCTGCCACGAAGGCCCCGAACGTTCCGAACGCTTTGCCCAGAGTGCCCATCAGTATCGGCACGTCGTTCCGGCCGAGGCCGTAATGCTCCAGAATGCCGCCGCCGCGCCGGCCCATGACGCCCAGTCCATGGGCATCGTCCACCATCAGCCAGGCGTTCTGCTTCCGGGCGAGCGAAGACAGCGCATCGAGCGGAGCCAAATCGCCGTCCATGCTGAATACCCCGTCGGTGACGATCAGTTTGCGGCCGGAAGCGCGGGTCAAATTCGCTTCGAGATGCTCCATATCGGCATGGCGATAGCGTTTGAATTGCGCCGCCGACAGTAAGCCGCCGTCCAACAGCGAGGCATGATTCAAGCGGTCTTCCAGTACCGTATCGCCGCGGCCCGCCAATGCCGAAACGATGCCGAGATTCGCCATATAACCGGTGGAAAACAGGAGCGCGCGTTCACGTCCGGTAAATTCGGCCAGTTCTTCCTCGAGAGCGTGATGTGCGGCGGAGTGCCCGCAGAGCAGATGCGCCGAGCCGCTGCCGACGCCGTAACGGTCGGCGCCGTGTTTGAACGCCGCAACGACGGACGGGTGATTGGCCAGGCCCAGATAATCGTTGCTGCAAAAGTTGAGCAGTGTCCTGCCGTCGACGTTCAGAACGATTCCTTGCGGCGAAGAGACGATCCGCCGGGAACGGTACAGGCCGCGTGCCGCGATGGACGCCAGGTCTTCGGCCAACTCCGGGTAAATTTCGGCCATTAAATTGCCTCGGAAGCGGGCATTTCGTTCGAGATCGCTAGCTTACGCAGGACGGGCGTAACTGGAACCGCCCATGTGCAGGCCCAGGCGTTCGAACAAGGTCCGGTCGCGAAGAGTCATCGGATTTTCCGTCGTCAGTAATTTGTCGCCGTAAAAAATCGAATTGGCGCCGGCCAGAAAACACAACGTCTGCATTTCGTCGCTCATGCTGTTGCGTCCCGCCGACAGGCGCACCCGCGATTTCGGCATCAGGATTCGGGCGACCGCAATCGTGCGGATAAAGATCAGGGGATCGAGCGGAGCCGTTCCCATCAACGGCGTGCCTTCCACTTGCACCAGCATGTTGATCGGCACGCTTTCCGGGTGTTTCGGCATATTGGCGAGTTCGATCAATAGTTTGGTGCGGTCGTCGTCGCTTTCGCCCATGCCGACGATACCCCCGCAGCAGACATTAATGCCGGCCGATCTGACCCGTTCCAGCGTGTCGAGCCGGTCCTGATAAGTACGCGTCGTGATGATTTCGCTGTAGTACTCTTCCGACGTGTCCAGGTTGTGATTGTAATAATCGAGTCCGCCCTCTTTCAGACGCGCGGTCTGCTCGTCGGTCAGCATGCCCAGGGTAACGCAGGTCTCCATGCCCAACGCCTTGACCCCCTGGACCATCTCGATGACCCGGTCGATGTCCTTGTCCTTGGGCCGGCGCCAGGCGGCGCCCATGCAAAAGCGCGAGGCGCCTTCCTTTTTCGCCTTTTGCGCCGCCAGCAGAACCGTTTCCACCGGCATCAAGGCTTCCGGCGCGACTCCGGCGTCGTAGCGGGCGCTTTGCGGACAGTAGCCGCAATCTTCCGAGCAGGAGCCCGTCTTGATGCTGAGCAAACTGCTTACCTGCACTTCGTTGGGGTCGAAGTGTTCCCGATGAATGGTTTGCGCCTGATAGATCAAGTCGAGGAAAGGAAGCGCAAAAAGAGCCTGAACTTCGTCCAGCCGCCAGTCGTGGCGCAAGGCGGGAGCGGCGGGAATCCTGTTTGGGGCAGGGTAGGCAGACATGCAGAAATTCTCCTGTTACAGTATGGCGGCGACATATCGGCTCGATAATCACCGATCAACCCAATTGAATGAAAATGGTTAACAACTGGTTCGATATTATACAGGATTGCCTGTTTCCTCCAACCTGTATCTTATGCGGCGGCGAGGGCTTTGCTTCCCGTGACCTTTGTGATGGCTGTTACCGGCTGTTGTCCAGAAACGATCATTGCTGCAGCCTCTGTGCCGAGGTCCTGGACGCGTCCGCCGCCGGCGGAGCGTTGTGCGGGCGCTGTCTGCGCCGCCGTCCCGCCTACGATAAAGTCTATGCTCCGTTCGTCTACCAGGGCGCCGTGGCGCATCTGATTACGGCGCTGAAATTTAATGCGCACTACCCCAATGCCCGTTTGCTCGGCACGCTGTTGGCCGAGTATCTGAAGCGGAATGCGCAGTTGCCCGACCGCCTCGTGCCGGTGCCGCTGCACAGGTCCCGATACGCTCAGCGCGGATTTAATCAGGCGATGGAAATTGCCAGAACCGTAGCCGGGGAACTGGACGTTCCGCTTGATTTTGCCGGTTGCTCGCGTCATCGCGATACGCCTCATCAAACCGGTTTACCGGCAAAACAAAGGCGTAAAAACATGAAAAATGCCTTTTCTTTGGTCAAACCGGTCGATGCCCGGCACATTGCCTTGATCGACGACGTCATGACCACCGGTACGACGGTGCATGAGTTGGCCGCGCTCTACAAGAAAGCAGGCGTCGGCAGGGTGGACGTCTGGGTTTGCGCCAGGGCCTGAGCTACGGCGCTACCGGCGGCAGGCCGCTTTACTTTTCAACGGTCACGAACCCCATCTTGACAATGCCGGCCTGCTGTACCGCCGCCATCACTTCAGCCACTTTTCCGTAGTCGACGGCGTGATCGGCGTATAAATGCACCGCGGCGTCCGCATTTTTAAGCAGTTCGTTTTTGAGTTCGTCCGTCAGTACGGTCAGATTCGCCATCGGTTTTTTATTCAGCGTGACCGATCCGTGCTCGTCGATGCCCAATTGCAACGGCTGGTCTTTGACGTCGGGCGTGGTGGCGGCGGTTTTCGGCAGGTTGACCTTGACCGACTGAGTCAACAGCGGCGCGGTGACCAGCAAGATGATCACCAGCACCAGCATCACGTCGACCAGCGGAGTGACGTTGATGTCGCTCACCGCTTCCTGATCGTCCGAAGAAATTTTAAAGGCCATTGCTTACTCTCCTGCCGAATCGGCGGACAAGGCGATGTGCAGAAAACCGTCGGCGAAATTTTCCAGCCCGATTCGGTGATGCTTGGCCCGGCGCAGGAAAAAGTTGTAGGCCAGCACCGCCGGAACCGCGACGGCGATGCCGATAGCGGTAGCGATCAGCGCGTCCCCGATCGGACCGGCGACGACGTCCAGGCTGGCCGAGCCGCTTTTGCTGATGTCGTGCAGGGCATTCATGATGCCCAGGACGGTTCCGAACAAACCCACGAACGGGGCGGTGCTGCCGATGCTGGCGAGCAGGGTCAGCCCGCTTTCCATCGAGCGCTGCTCTTTTTGAGCCTGCCGACGCAAGGCCTGTTCCAGCAATTCGGCCGGTTCTCCACGGTATTTAAGAAATTTACCGCCGGCTTGACGCATTTCCGAGAGCCATTCGAAACCGCTTTGCGCGATGCGGGCTTCGGGTCCACGCACTTGCTGGGGGGGCAGATTGGCCGCAGCGGCCAGATCGGGAGCATCCCAGAACGCCTGATGAAAGCAGCGGTTGTAATAGGAGTTTTTTGAGAACTGCCAGGTTTTGAACAGAATGACTGTCCAGGTAGCCACCGAAAAAATCAATAATATATATAAAACGCTGTCAATGATAAGAGCCGGCGGAATATAAAAAGGCATTAAAATCTCCTGGGGTTAATCGTCTAATGAAAAAAGAATCGGTACGACCACCGAACTGGCGACCGGCGTATCGCCCCGCCGGGCAGGAACGAATTTCCATTTTTTCACCGCTTCTATCGCCGATTCATCGAGGATTTCATGCCCACTGCTGCGATGGACGGCGACATTGTCGCTGACGCCTGCCGCCGACACCTGGACCCGCAGCAACACCTTGCCCTGCCAGCCTCGGGAACGGGCGATTCGGGGGTATTCCGGCTTCGGATTGAAGGCGTAATTGGCACGGTAATTCGCTTCGGTAAAGCTTTGCGCCTTCGGCGCCGAGGCAGCCGGGGGATTCGGCGCGGGCGGTGCCGGAAGGCTGGGCGCCGGCGCTGGAGCGGCCGCAGTTTCGGCCGGCAATCGCAAGGGTTCGGAGACCGCTTTGGCCGGCTTGGGTAGAGGCTGCTTGCGCACTGTCGCCGGTTTTTTGGCAATGTCCGGTTTCTGTTTGGGCTTCTTCGGCGCAGGAGCCGGCTTGGCAACCGGGACCGGCGCCGGGGCCGGAGCCTTGGGCGCAGTGGCCGGGATCAGCGAGACCTCCATCGTGATCGGCGTGGGCGGTGTCGCCGATTCGGCCGGACGGTGCAGATAAACAAAAAGCCAGATATGCAACAGCGACACCAGCAGACCTAATTCCAATAGCATGTGGCTGGGTTTTTCTTCGGCAGTCAGGCTTTTCAACAAAAGACCGATCATATCGGTTAACGCGACAGTCGAGCCCCCCGGTAGTGCGAGCGAGTGTTCGGCAGCTCGGGGTTCGCGGCTTTTAAATAAAAACATTGAAGGGTCGATTCCAAGCGGGTAATTCCATATAGTTTAATATTCCTGAAAAAATTTCTCCAACTTGCCAATGCATTGCATCGTTCGATCGGGGAATTTCCGGAGAGCTCTGGGTATTAAGGATTGTCGGCTAAATTGGATGAAGACTGTCTTGAGTTTTTCTTGATCAGT
The DNA here is from genome assembly GCF_000372865.1 of Methylosarcina fibrata AML-C10. Lineage (NCBI taxonomy): Bacteria > Pseudomonadati > Pseudomonadota > Gammaproteobacteria > Methylococcales > Methylococcaceae > Methylosarcina > Methylosarcina fibrata. The sequence goes on from NZ_KB889965.1 coordinate 34,274, forward strand.
GTATCGAAGAATCAACGCAGCACGCATTGGTTGAAGCACTAAGCAGGGCTTTAAAAGATCGAGCTTTTTACGCTTCAGTTGCCGATATTTCTTCAGAGAACGCAAGTTGATCGATCCGAAATGAAGCGCCCCGGTTACGGGACGGTTCAAAACCTGATCCGGTACGGGGTAGTCATGAAGCTCCCATCCGGTAAAGGGCTATGCTGTTGATCTTGAAGGATTGTCCGGGGCCGGTTGAGAATGAGAGAAGGATTGGTATCGAATCGGGCAGAGATGCGGCGGGTGAAGCGATTTTTTCAGGTAGACTGCTTCTTCCAGCACGGCAATGGCTTTTTCGCAACCGACGGTCTGTTCTTTGTGAATAAGCAGGTAATCGGCCAGATGTTCGATGGCGCACCAATGGGCGGGTTCGGTTATAAAATCCAGGGCCCGGTCAAACAATTCGGCCATTTTTTCTTCACGGCGCTGTTGGGAAGCGATGCTGTGTTCGAGATAATGATAGGCCTCGGCCAGGTCCGAAGCGCCGCCGTAACGAAGCAGGGAGGCAAGGCCGACGGCGTGGCGGTCAAACCTGTTTGTCTCGCGGAGAGCTACATGCTTGGCTTCGGCCGCCGCTCCGATGAGTAAGTTGACGATGTCGGCTTCAAGCGCCGTCCGATAGGCATCGGTTGTGCTAAGGGAAAAGTAGCCGCTGCTTTCGAGCACGTCGATCGGCAGCGTTTCCGTGAGCCGTCCTCCTTCAATTTCGGCAATAAAGGGAATGGGCTTTCCGAACCGGGCTTTGGCTGCGGAAGGCATTCCGGCAGCGGCATTTTTCAGGACAATCTGGAAAAATACCGAAGGCAACTGTTTTTGTTTATTGTGCAAATGAATGCCGGCGGCATGGCCCGCTTCGTGGTAGGCAATCCTGTAAATCAAATCTTGAGAATCGACCGATTCTGTCGTCGGCAAGCAGTCGTTTCGCTTCATGGTCATCCCCGAAGAGAGAAAAAAGAAGCGGCCTGGTTTGGCACCGGCCGCCATTGAGGAAGGATACTAATAACAACTCTGGGCCCTTTAGGAGGAGCGCATCCAGGAGTCGAAAATAGATTACCCGGCAAAGCAGAGCTTGAAAACGTGGCAAATTGCCGCGCGGCATTTTGCCGCTTTTTTTGGCATGAATAGTGCTCTTACTAGCTGATTAAGCAAAGCAATTACCTGAAAACCAGCGATCTTTTCATCTAAACGGCCTATCTCTGATAAAAACTGGGGCATTTGCCGCATCCAAATGGGGCATAACCCGTATTTTTACTTTTCTGAGCAAATGCCTTGCTCGGGAGGGAAAAGTGACCATGACAAAAGCAGAACTTATTGAAACTTTAGCCAAACGACAGATTCATCTGGATAAAGCCGACGTTGATTCGGCGGTCGACTGCATCCTGGACCTCATCAGCGAGGCCCTGGTGGCCAATCAGCGCATTGAAATACGCGGGTTCGGCGCTTTCTCGCTGCGGTATCGGGCGCCCCGTCAAGGACGAAATCCGTTTTCGGGCGAAATGTTGAATTTGCCGCCGGCCTATTCCGTCCATTTCAAACCGGGAAAGGAGCTGAGGCAGAGGGTCGACGAGTCCCGCCTGACTTGCCCCATCGTCATCAAGAATACGACTCGAACGTAGCTGTGCATCCTCGATCCGGCCGGCAACAGCCGGATCCTTACTCCTCGCGGCTTGTACAGGAAATTCGGCAATCTTTTCCGTCCGGTGAACAGCGGCGTGGGCCGTGTCATTCCTCTTTCGGAAGATCAGCCTCCGCGAGCCAATTTGCGGTGCCGAGGCTTGCCGCAGCCGGAAAGACGGACGCTGGCTGCGGAAAGCAATGAAGTAACAGGCGCCTTCCATGTACTCAGCCGGTAAAGCCGGGTACAATGTGCCGCAATCGATATTTCCGACGGGCTCAGGCCCGGCCCGATCCGCTCGGTGCGAAACCAGAGCCATTGAGAATTCACTGAATGAAATCAAGTAAATTATGGGGTCTGCACTCGGTCCAGGCCGCGTTGCACCATACGCCGAACAAAATCAACAAGGTCTGGATCGACCGGCAAAGGCAAGACAAACGTTTGGCACAACTGCTGGATGAATTGGCGGGGCTCGGCATCGAGCCCGAAAAGGCCGATAGAAAGAAACTGGACCGTTTGTCGGAGGGCAACAATCATCAAGGCGTGGTCGCCGAAGTCGAACTGCCCGCCGAATTGTCGGAGAGCGAACTTAAAACGGCGGTCGAGAGTCTTGCGGCAACTCCCTTATTTCTCGTGCTCGATAACGTTCAGGACCCTCATAATCTCGGAGCCTGTCTAAGATCGGCCGACGCGACGGGCGTACATGGTGTTATAATAACCCGGGATAACGCTGTCGGCATCACGCCCACGGTATGTAAAGTCGCCTCCGGTGCGGCCGAAACGGTGCCGGTTTATCAGGTGACCAATTTATCCCGTACCCTGCGCTGGCTAAAGGAGCGGGGGATATGGGTGGCCGGCGCGGCGGGCGACGGTTCGCAAAGCCCTTACCAGACCGATTTAACGGTGCCTCTGGTCCTGGTGATCGGCGCCGAAGGCAAAGGCATGCGCCGGCTGACCCGCGAACACTGCGATCTGCTGCTGTCCCTGCCGATGCAGGGGCAGGTGGAAAGCCTTAATCTGTCGGTGGCTACGGGCGTTTTATTGTATGAGATTCTGCGTCAGCGTTCGGTTAGCCCGGCGTGAGGATAAAACAGAATACCCTCAATTAAATCGAATCGATCTTGAACTAACGACAGTACCTTTTTGTCTTGCTTCATCGGATGAGTGAATATAATACCAGGTCGCTCCAGGCCGTCGGTCTGAGCTGTAGCCGCGACGATCGGCTGTTGTTTGACGGATTGAATTTCGAGCTGACGCCGGGACAGGTCCTGTTGCTGGAAGGCAGGAACGGCAGCGGCAAGACTTCCTTGCTGCGAATACTCTGCGGTTTTCGCGAGGCCGATGCCGGACAGGTGCTCTGGTGCGGAGATTCGATCAAAAACGCTCAGTATTATGCCGACATGGCCTACGTCGGCCATCTGGACGGCATCAAAAAGGAATTGACCGTGCAGGAAAATTTAATGGTGTCCCTGGCGTTGAGTCGGCCCGGAGTTTATTCGATCGAGCAGGCTTTGGCCAAGGTGCGGTTGTCCGGCTATGAGGATGTTTTGGTTCAGTCCCTGTCTGCCGGCCAGAAACGGCGTTTATCGCTGGCCCGTTTGTTGATAACTGACAATCATTTATGGATACTCGATGAGCCTTTTACCTCGCTCGATAAAGAGGGCATCGCCCTGATTGAAACCCTTATGATCGAACATTGCATGAACGGCGGCATGATCGTCTTGACCTCGCATCATGACCTCGACCTGCACAGTGCACCCGTACAACGCATCCATTTATCCTGATGTCTTTAACCCGGGCTTTTTGGGCCGTCATTCGGCGCGATCTGATATTGGCTTTCCGGAGACGTTCGGAAATGATCAATCCACTGCTGTTTTTTATTCTGGTCATTACGCTGTTTCCGTTGGGGATCGGCGCCCAGCCTAATTTACTGGAAGCAATCGCACCGGGCATCATCTGGGTTTCGGCCTTGCTGGCGGCGATGCTGTCGCTGGACAGTCTGTTCCGTTCCGACTTTGACGACGGCTCGTTGGAACAGATTTTACTGAGCCCGCATCCGGCTTCCGTTCTGGTGTTGGCGAAGGTGTTTGCGCACTGGCTGGTGACCGGTTTGCCGCTGGTGCTGGTGGCGCCGCTGTTGGCGATGTTTTTGGGGCTGCCGCAGCAGTCCTTGGCCATTTTGCTGCTGACCCTGCTGTTGGGCACGCCGGTATTGAGCCTGATCGGCGCGATCGGCGTGGCATTGACCGTAGGACTCAGACGGGGCGGCATGATTTTGTCGTTGCTGGTGCTGCCGTTGTATGTGCCGGTGCTGATATTTGCCGGCAATGCGGTGTCCATGGCGGGCAGCGGTCTGCCGGTGGATGCCCAGATCAGCATTCTGATCTCCATTCTGTTTCTGGCGCTGGTGCTGGCTCCGTGGCCGACGGCCGCCGCGCTGAAGATGAGTATTAATTAATGATGTTTCTTAACCGAGGTAATTACGGTTGAACGGGAAAGGTCAGGTCAGGCTAATATGTCAAGCCGAATGCTCTTTTCCGTGACTCTGTTTATTGAATTCGTATGTTTTTAATTCCAGATCCGGTTGTTCGATTTTTTCACCGCATGGCTTCGCCGCCTCATTTTTACGGTCTGACCGAGCGGATGATGCCCTGGCTTGTCGCCGTTTTCGTCCTGCTGACGGCGGCAGGGCTGTACGGTGGACTTTATCTGGCGCCGTCCGATTATCAGCAGGGCGACAGCTACCGCATCATCTATATCCATGTGCCGAGCGCCTGGATGTCGCTCTTTATTTATGTCGTCATGGCCGTGGCCGGAGCGATCGGGCTGGTCTGGCGCATCAAGCTGGCGGAAGTGGTGGCGATCAGCAGCGCGCCGGTAGGCGCCAGTTTTACCTTTATCGCGCTGGTCACGGGCTCGCTCTGGGGCAAGCCGATGTGGGGCACCTGGTGGGTCTGGGACGCGCGGCTGACTTCCGAATTGATCCTGCTGTTCCTGTATCTCGGCGTCATCGGTCTTTACGGAGCGATCGACGACAAGCGCACGGCGTCCAGAGCGGTCGCGATTCTGGCTTTGGTCGGAGTCGTCAACATTCCGATCATTCACTATTCGGTCGAGTGGTGGAACACGCTGCATCAGGGGCCTACGGTCAGTAAAATGGACAAACCGTCGATTCACGTCAGCATGCTGATCCCGTTGCTATTGATGGCGGTCGCCTTCAAGTTTTACTACCTGATCGCGATGCTGCAGCGCGCCCGGGTGGAACTGTTGATGCGCGAACGCACCGCGCAATGGGTCAAAAACAAATTTTTCGGAGCGGCGCAATGAACCTGCAGGAATTTTTCGCGATGGGCGGTTACGCCTTTTACGTCTGGACCGCCTACGGCATTACCCTGATTGTGCTGGTGGCCAACATCGTCATTCCGGTGTTTCAGCGCAAGCAGTTTTTACGTCGGCAAATTTTAAAGCAGAAACGATAGACCATGATGAAACCCGCCCGTAAACAGCGTTTGATACTGATAGCCCTGATGGTGATCGGAGCCGGCATAGCGACCGCTTTCGCGCTGAAGTCGTTTAACGACAACCTGATGTATTTCTTTTCGACGACCGACGTCGTCGACGGCAAGGCGCCCAAAGACGCCTTGTTCCGTCTCGGCGGCATGGTCGTGAAAGGCTCGGTGGCAAGACCCGGCCAGGACTTGACCGTGCGTTTCAGGCTGACCGATTTCAATAAGGAAGTCACCGTGCAATACACCGGCATCCTGCCCGATCTGTTCCGAGAAGGGCAGGGCATCGTGGCGCACGGCAAACTCAACGGGCAAGGTGTTTTTGTCGCGGAGGAAGTGCTGGCCAAGCACGATGAAAATTACATGCCGCCGGAAGTCGCCGGCAGCCTGAAAAAACAACCGGACAACTCGGCGGGTCGCTAGCATGATACCGGAACTTGGACAGTTTTCCCTGATTCTCGCCTTGTGCATGGCGCTCGTGCTCGGCGTGGTGCCGATCGTCGGCTCGCAGCGCGCCATCTCCGGCTGGATTGCCGTGGCCAGGCCGGCCGCCTACGCGCAGTGGCTGTTCATGGTCCTGGCCTACGGCTGTTTGACCTACAGTTTTCTAACGCACGACTTTTCGGTGGCCTACGTCGCCACCAACTCCAATACTGCGTTGCCGGTGCTGTATCTGATCTCCGGCGTCTGGGGCGCGCATGAAGGCTCGCTGCTGCTCTGGGCGCTGGTGCTGTCCTCTTGGACCGCGCTGGTCGCCCGTTTCAGCCGAAACATTCCAGACGCCACGGTCGCCCGGGTATTGGGCGTGATGGGACTGGTCGCCGTCGGTTTTCTGCTGTTTTTGCTGCTGACGTCCAATCCGTTCGAGCGTCTGTTTCCGATGCCGGAGGAAGGGCGCGACTTGAACCCCTTGCTGCAGGACCCCGGCCTCGCCATCCATCCGCCGATGTTGTACATGGGCTATGTCGGTTTTTCGGTGGCTTTCGCCTTCGCCCTCGCGGCGCTGCTCGAAGGGCGGCTCGACGCGGCCTGGGCGCGCTGGTCCAGACCCTGGACCAACATCGCCTGGATGTTTCTGACTCTGGGTATCGCGCTGGGCAGTTGGTGGGCTTACTACGAACTCGGCTGGGGCGGCTGGTGGTTCTGGGATCCGGTCGAAAACGCTTCGTTCATGCCCTGGCTGGTCGGCACCGCGCTGATCCACTCCTTGGCCGCGACCGAAAAGCGCGGCGTTTTTAAGACCTGGACCGTATTGCTCGCGATTTTCGCCTTTTCCTTGAGCCTCTTGGGTACCTTCCTGGTGCGCTCGGGCGTCTTGACCTCGGTGCATGCCTTCGCCAGCGATCCGACCCGGGGACTGTTCATCCTGATCTTTCTGGCCGTCGTGGTCGGCGGCTCGCTGCTGCTTTATGCCGTGAGGGCGCCGGCGGTCAAAAGCAGCGCAACCTTCGAAATGGTGTCGAAGGAATCGGTCATTCTGCTCAATAACGTCTTGCTGGTCGTGACCGCCGCGAGCATTCTGCTCGGCACCCTGTATCCTTTGGTCATCGACGCTCTGGGCCTGGGCAAGATTTCGGTCGGCCCTCCCTACTTCAATGCGGTGTTCATTCCGTTGACGGCGCCCCTGGCTGTGGCCGTGGGCTTCGGCGTGCTGCTGCGCTGGAAGCGCGACGCCTTCCGCCTCCTGGCGCTCAGGGTGCGCTGGATCGCCGCCGGCTGTCTGGCGGGTGGTCTGCTGCTGCCGCTGCTGATGCCGTTTTATTCCTGGGCCGCGGTGATCGGGCTGAGCCTGGCCTTCTGGAACGCCGTCATTACCGTGCTGTCCTTCAAGGACCGCCTCGGCGCCCGGGGATTCTCCCGGCAGCGCCTCGCCTCGATCCCGGCCGGATTTTACGGCATGACGCTGGCCCACGTCGGCATTACGGTGTTCATCATCGGCATTACCCTGACTTCCGCCTACAGCATCGAAAAGGACGTGCGCATGGCGCCGGGCGAGACGTTGGACATGTCCGGCTATCGGTTCGAATTTCACGGCGTCAAACAGACCCAGGGACCCAACTACGTCGCCGACCAGGCTTTCGTCACCGTCAGCCACGGCGGCAGGAAAGTGGCCGAGCTGGAGCCGCAGAAGCGCATTTACCAGGTGCAGAAAATGCCGATGACCGAGGCGGCGATCGAAGCCGGCCTGTTCCGGGACCTGTTCGTTGCGATCGGCGAACCTCTGGGCGACAAGGGCGCGTGGAGCCTCCGAATTTATTACAAATCGTTTATCCGCTGGATCTGGCTCGGCGCGCTGTTCATGGCGGCCGGAGGGCTCTGCGCCGCCTGCGACCGGCGCTACCGGATAACGCCGAAAAGCCGGGTGGCAGCCGATGCTTAAATACGTTGTTCCGTTGATCCTGTTTCTGGTGCTGGCCGTTTTCCTGGCCGTCGGATTGAAACTCAAGCCGACTGAAATTCCTTCGCCTTTTATCGGAAAATCGGCGCCGGCCTTTTCTGCGCCCAAATTAGGCGCGCCGGAGCAAAAACTGACGCCGGCCGATCTCAAAGGCAAGGTCTGGCTGTTCAACGTCTGGGCTTCGTGGTGCGTTTCCTGCCGGGCCGAGCATCCGGTGCTGAACCAGGCGCGCTCATCGATCGATGCGGCGATCGTCGGGCTGAACTACAAGGACAATCCGAACGACGCGCGGCAATGGCTGGTGCAATTGGGCGATCCTTACGACGTGAGCATCATGGATCCGGACGGCCGCATCGGCATCGACTGGGGCGTTTACGGCGTGCCGGAAACCTTCGTCGTCGATAAAAAAGGAGTGATACGCCATAAATATACCGGTCCTTTGACTGCCGAAGACGTTCAGCAAACTCTCCTGCCCTTGATAGCCCGGTTACAGGCCGAAAATTGATGAAGATTCTAGTTTTTGTCTTTCTGACGATGTTGTCCGGCCCCGGAATTTCCGGAGTCGAATACCGTGAATTCTCGAATCCCGAGCAACGGGAAGCCTACGAGTCCCTGATCAAGGAGCTGCGCTGCCTGGTCTGCCAGAACCAGACGATCGCCGATTCCAACGCCGATCTGGCGTCGGACTTGCGCCGGCAGGTCTACGAAATGGTGCAGCAGGGCAAAAGCCGGGAAGACATCGTGCGCTTCATGACCGAGCGCTACGGCGATTTCGTTTTATACAAACCGCCGTTCAAATTCAAGACCGGCTTGCTCTGGCTGGGCCCCGCGGCCTTTTTGCTGATCGGCCTGATCAGCGTGTTCATTTTCGTTCGCCGCAAAAAAAACGAGGCCGGCGTGAATCTCAGCGCGGAACAACAGGAAAAAATCCGGCAACTGCTGAAAGAAGGGGACCGCTCGTGACCGCATTGTTTCTGCTGGTCGCAGGCCTCCTGATTCTGCTTGCCTTTTTGTTCGTGTTGCCGCCGCTATGGCGGGGGCAGGCCGTGCCGGATTCGGACAGCGATCGGCGCAACATCGCGATCGCCCGGCACCGCATGGCCGAGCTGGACGAGCAGCGTCAGGCCGGTGCGCTGACTTCCGAGCAATACGACGAGCAGGTGCTGGAACTGGAACAGGCCTTGATCGACGATCTCGGCATCGAAAGCGCCGTCACCCCCGCCGGCACCCAGGGCCGCTGGATGGTCTACGTGCTGGTGCTGGGGATTCCCTTGCTGGCGGGGTCGCTCTACTGGGCCAAGGGCGATTTCGGCGCCATCGGCATCGATCCGGAGATGGCCGCGTCCAATCTGAGCAATCCCAACATCCGCGACATCCATAAAATGGTCGAAGGTTTGGCCGAGCGCATGAAAACCGATCCCGGCAACGCGGAAGGCTGGCTGATGCTGGGCCGCTCGTACAAATATCTTGAGCAGTATCCCAAGGCCGTCGAGGCGTTCGCCAATGCCTACCGTCTGCTGGGCGACAAAGCCGAAGTGATGCTGCTTTATGCCGATGCCATCGCCCTGGCCAGCGACAAGAATCTGGCCGGCAAACCGACCGAACTGATCTTCAAAGCGCTGGAACTGGAGCCCGACAACCTGAACGGCCTGTGGCTGGGCGGCCTGGCCAAGGTCCAGCAGGGCGACGTGCCCGGAGCGCTCGCTTTATGGCGCCGGCTGGAATCCCGTTTGCCGGCTGGCTCCGAGTCGCGAAAGGAAATGCAGAACATCATCGCCAGCCTGCCGGGACAGGCGCCGGCACCGGAAAGTCCGGAAGAGCCTTCTCGGGCCGTTCAGGCGCCCGCCGGTTCGATCGCGGTCGAAGTCAGTCTGGCGCCTGAACTACAGAAAGCCGCAAGTCCCAACGATACCGTCTTCATCTATGCGCAGGCCCTTTCCGGCCCGAAAATGCCGCTGGCGATCGTGCGCAAACAGGTGGCCGATCTGCCGGTCAAGGTGACTCTCGACGACACGATGGCGATGATGCCGGCGATGAAATTGTCCAATTTCGGTGAAGTCAAGGTGCTGGCCCGAATCTCTAAGTCCGGCGAAGCGGTCACGCAGTCCGGAGATTTGATCGGCACGGTCGAAAAGGTGACCGTCGGCGACTCAGGCGAACAAAAGATCGCCATCGATCGGCGCGTCGAATAGACCGAAATGGTACGCGGTGCGTACCCTACCTTCAAGCCAGAAGAACGGCCAGAATGCCGGTCAGAAAAATTCCGTCGAAGGTGCCGGCACCGCCGATCGAGGCAATGGGCGCGCCGAGGTTGACGATTTCTTTCAGGCGGAGAAGATCCGCTCCGATCAACACCCCCAGTACGCCGCTGACATAAGCCAGTTGCGCGGCATGGCCGGGATCGAGAATCAGGGCTACCGTGGCCGCCGCCAAGGGGGCGGCAAGCATCGGCATGCCCACGCCGAAACCCGGAATCAAACGGCTGATCTTGTAGCAGAGGGCTGTGACGATCGCCAGAGCGGCGAGCATTTTGAGCGGATCGATTAATTGCTGCGAAATGAAATACAAACTCAGGCCGAGCGGGATAATGCAGCCTCCGACGTTTGCGGCAACCACGACTTTGCCTTCTCTCGCCGGCTGATAGATTTCCCAGACCGGCTTCTTCTCCGGCGACATCACCAAATGCCCGGTTTGCCTGGTGCGCAGATAAAACAAAGGCAAATTGATGCCGCTGCCGACGAGGATTCCGACCAATAACAGCAACGACAATTCGGGAGTCAGTCCGAGTTTGGCGAAAGCGAATTCAAAGATATGGATCTGTATCAGTGCTACCAGGAACAAGCCGATCAGAAAAACCAGGATGAGCGAATTGAACGGCACGGAGGTCTCCTTTTTCGTCCGAATGGATTGGAATATTAAAATGATTCCGAAAAAACGGAATTTCAGTCCGGCGCTTTTAAACTTCCGGATCGTTCCCACGCAGAGCGTGGGAACGATCCGGATGATCCCGAAAGAAACGGTTGATTTTTAGAGGTCCTAAAAAAACCATTAGAGCAGATTTTACTTTTAAACGCTCAAAAAATTGAAGTAAAGACAGCGATTGGCCGGTCAAACGAATCGGCGCGAAAAAGCAAATCGTGACGCGGGAAAACGCTGTGCGGTCCTTCCCGTGCCGCGCCACCCGTCGGCAGCCGTTATTCCGTATAATACCGGCAACTCCGATGGACATGTTTGACGAAATATTGCAATCCGATCGAGAGGTATTCTCTATGGCTAAAGCAGAATGGAAAGGTAAAGTCCTCGCCGAAAGCGATCAGTTCAAAACGGTGGAAGGCAACGTCTATTTCCCGCGCAGCGCTCTGCATCAGGAGTTTTTGCGCGTCAGCAATCACACCACGACCTGTCCCTGGAAAGGAGTGGCTCACTATTACGACGTCTGCGTGGACGATATGATCAATCCGAACGCGGCCTGGTATTATCCCAATCCCAAGGAAAAAGCCGCCCACATCAAGGATCATGTGGCTTTCTGGCAGGGAGTCAAAGTGATTCTTTGACAGAGCCGGACGGTCTCGCCGATTTAATCCTGCGCCTTAAGTAAAAACACGCCGAATCCGGATTCCTTGTCATCCTCCCAGTCGCGCACCGGATGCCATCCGCAATCCCGGCTCATCGCTTCGAAATCTTCCCGCCGATATTTATAGCAATTTTCAGTGTGAATCGTTTCGCCGGATTCAAAGCGGAAAACGTGGCCGTTGATGCGGACTGTCTGTTTTTTCATGCTGACCAGATGCATTTCGATCCGCCGCTCTTCCGGATTGAAATACGCGCTGTGCCGAAACAGGTCGGTATTAAAATCGGCGCCCAATTCCCGGTTGGCCCGAACCAGAATGTTTTGATTGAATTGGGCGGTGATGCCGCGCGCGTCGTTGTAGGCGGCAATCAATAGATCTTCGTTCTGCGTCATGTCCACGCCGATCAGCAGCCAGGCCTTTTTGCCGGCAAAGCTCCGGATGTTGCGCAATAATCGTCTGGCTTCCTCGGGGGCGAAATTGCCGATGGTCGAGCCGGGGAAAAAGACCAGGCGTTCCGAATTTTCCGATAAGTCCAGTCTGGGAAGCGGCGTCGAAAAATCGGCCGCCAGCGGAGCTATCCTTATCCGTGGAAAATCCCGCTTCAACTGTCGGGAAGAGGACAAAAGAAAGTCTTCCGAGATGTCGATCGGAATGTACGTCTGCAAGTTGGGCTGAGAGTTTAACAGGATGCGCGTCTTGAAGCTGGAGCCGCTGCCCGGTTCGATCATCACGGCCAGGTCGGGAACGGTGTCGGCCAGATCGGAGACGAGTCCGAACAAGAGCTTCGTTTCGACTCGCGTCGGATAATATTCCTCGGTCCGGGTGATTTCTTCGAATAATCTCGAACCGGTTTCGTCATAAAACCATTTGCAGGACAAGGATCTCGGCTTTTTCGAGAGGCCCAGCAGGGCATCGGCGGCAAATTCACTTTCTAATTCGAGGCGCATCATGACGGAGCCTCTCCGGATCAATCGGCATCGGGGCCGTCGGCCGCCAGACGAAGTCCGGTGAATTGCCAGCGCTGATGCGGATAGAAGAAATTCCGGTAAGTCGGCCGGCTGTGGCCGGGCGGCGTTGCGCTCGAACCGCCGCGCAGCACGTACTGGCCGCACATGAATTTGCCGTTGTATTCGCCGATCGCTCCGGGCCGTATTTTGAACCGGGGATAAGGCGCATAAGGGCTGGCTGTCCATTCCCAGACCTCGCCATAGGAGAACGGGGTGGGAGAGTCGCCGCAGGTTATCGCCGTTTCCCACTCGGCTTCGGTGGGCAACCGTTTACCGGCCCATCGGGCAAAGGCATCGGCTTCGAAATAACTGATGTGGGCGACCGGAGCTTCCGGAACGACGGCTTGCAGGCCTTCCAGAGTCATGCTGTGGTAGCCGTCACGGATTATCCAGTACAGAGGCGCTTGCCATTGTTCCGCCTGTACGGTCTTCCAGCCGTCGGCGAGCCACAACAAAGGATTCCGGTAGCCGCCGTCCTCGATGAAACGAATCCAGTCGCCGTTGGCAACGACGCCTCGTGCCAGTTGAAACGGTTCAAGATAAACCCAATGGCGCGGAAATTCATTGTCGAATCCGAAGCCGTTGCCGTCGTGGCCGATGCGCTCCAGACCTCCGGAAAAGGCGATCATTTCGGAGGAAGGAGCCGAAGCAGGGCGTTTTGGTCGGGATGCGGCGGGCCGATAGGCGGGAAAGAAAGGATTCTGCGCCAGATTGTAAAGGATGTCCGTCAAAAACAGCTCCTGATGCTGCTGTTCATGATGAAGTCCCAGTTCGACGACGTCCTGCAGTTCCTTGCCGACGCCCTTGTCCAGAGCTTCCAGTACCGCCTGATCGACGGTTCGGCGGTATCGGAGAATTTCGGACAAGCCCGGCCGGGTGATCAGTCCGCGTTTGCCCTGGGCCTGGCGCCGGCCTACGTTTTCGTAATAGGAATTGAACAGGAACCGGTAGGGTTCGGATTGCGGCCAGCGGTTATTCAAGGCGCATAAAAAGAATTCTTCGAAAAACCAGGTGGTATGAGCCAGATGCCAGCTTCCGGGGCTGACGAAATCGGCCGCCTGCACCGTCATATCGGCTTCCGATAACGGCCGCGATAAGGACAGGGTTTGTTCTCTTACCGATAAAAAACGTTGGATCAACGCGTTCGACATCGTGTTTCTCCTATCGTAATTGAGCATAACCGGCGCCGGGAACAAGAAAACGGCGGAAAACAGCGCTTGTGTCCGAGGCCATTCGAGAGGGACGGAGCAGCCGATTTTCCGAATGAACAGAGAAAGTTTGTTGTTGAAACCGGCTATCCGGAACCTCTTCCCGGTGCAAATCTAACGCCCTTTATTCTTGTCTTTATCGCTTAAATAAGCAAAAAATTATTCCTTCCGCTCGAACGGCGGTCAGGCGGCCGGGAATTTAACGAAGGGCTTTTAAGTCCAAAGAAACAGTAAAAACGGAACAGGCGCATGTGGAAAATGACTCGATTCGTGTGAATCGGGAATCCGTCATTCCGGTAGAGATTGGCTACTACGCGGTCCTAAGTGCGGCTAAGTTGGAAGGCAGGGTGGAGAAGCGCTGCACTGCCCGACTACCGGGACTTCGTCGGCACAATCTATGGCTTTTCATCTTGCGTGCCAGGCGAATTGTTTCGCTTTCGGAGTGCAACCTGGGCGAATGAATTCGCCCCCACCCAGGCGGGCCGTACACGCGAACCGAAAGGCTTAAGCATCGTTGCCCGAATTCTTGATTTTTGACTTGACTTTTTTAAAGTCTATGATTGTATGAAGTACGTAAGTTTTTTAGGAGAGCGTTATGAAATATGAAAAACACTACTTGACCGGTTCTTCCGGTGATGCTGTCGTAGCGGTTGTTCAGGGCATCGACCGCGACGTCGAACGGGGAGAGGACATGCTGACGCTCGGCTTGTGCATCGTAATGCTGTCGTCCACCTTCGCGCCGGTGGCGCCGCCGGATGTTCTTTTGCCGTTGGTGGCATTGACGTTTGCCGTTACCGTTTATTTCGCCCGAAAGAATTATCATGGCATGGAGCGAAAACTGCTCGCTTCCATGGCCTACCTCAATGCGCAGGAAAAAGCCCTGGTGCATCCGATTGTCGCCGTCTTTACCGAACTTTCGGTGGAATCTCTGGCCGAGTCGTTCAATCCGGTCAGGAATCTGAAACGCACCGTCAAGAGCGCGCTCGGCGGCGTGCTGATCAATCCGCTCTGGATGCCCATTTTCTATGTGATGGGTATTCAGATTCGGGAAGAAAAAAATCTGTTCCAGTTGAACCGGGCCATCATGGGCGTCGAGAGAAAAATTTATCCGCCGACTCACTTTTTGAGTTGACGGTAAGCCAGCCGTTCCGGTCGAAAAAGGAGCGGCTTTGCGGCAAGTCTTCCCGTTTGTTGACGAGTTTCAACCGACCCGTTTCAAATATTCGCTTTCGGAAAAAATATCCCGATTGTCTTCTACACGGTCCAGATACACCATCCCGTCCAGATGGTCGATTTCATGCTGAAAGATTCGGGCGACGAAGCCGTTCAGTTCGGATTCGACCAAATGGCCGTATTCGTCGGTGTAATGAATGCCAATGTCGGTGTATCTCGGCACCAGGGCGCGTATGCCGGGAATGCTCAGGCAGCCTTCCCAGCCCTTTTCCCTGGTTGCCGATAACGGGCGATAGCCGGGATTGATCATTACCGCCGGTTTCATGTCGGGCGCGTGAGGATAGCGCGGCGTCGGGCGGGAGGCGACGATAATGATCCGCCTGGACACGCCGATCTGCGGCGCGGCGAGGCCGACGCCCTGGGTGCCGGCCAGAGCATCCCGCATGGCCGCGATCAGTTGCCGGGTTTCCGTGCCGTGCACGTCGTCCACAGCTTGTGCCCGAAGTCTTAGCACCGGATTGCCCAACAGGGCAATTTCAGAGGACGCGCTCATTGTCTTAAGCCTGTAATTCGGTCAACAGCATCGATTGAGCCTGTATCGGCTCTTCCTGCCCCGTTTTCGGATAGGGCAGATAACTGCCGTCGGGTTGCAGCAGCCAGGATTGGGTAGTGTCCTTCAGGTACAAGTCCAGATCGTGCAGGATGCGGCCGGCCAGCTTTTTGTTTTCAACCGGAAAACACACTTCGACCCGCCGGAACATGTTGCGATTCATCAAATCGGCGCTGGCGGCATAGACTTCCTGGTTGCCGTCGTTGGCAAAGGCGTAAATGCGCCCGTGTTCGAGAAAGCGTCCGATGATCGAGCGAACTTCGATGTTTTCGGAAATGCCCGGAATGCCCGGCCTCAGGCAACAAACCCCGCGCACGATCAGCTTGACTTCGACGCCGGCTTGCGAGGCGCGGTAGAGCGCCTGAATCGCCTGCTCCTCGACGAGTGCGTTGACTTTAATGATGATTTTCGCCGGTTTTCCGTTCCTGGCGTGTTCGATTTCCCTTTCGATCTTTTCCAGCAAGCCTTTGTGCAGAGTAAAGGGCGATTGCAGCAGTTTGTTCAAACGGGTCACCTTGCCCAGGCTGGTCAACTGCGCAAAAACCCTTCTGACATCCTCGCCGAGTTCCTTGTCGCAGGAAAACAGGCCGTAATCGGTGTAAAGCTGGGCCGTTTTCGGGTGGTAATTGCCGGTGCCGAGATGCACGTAATTGCGCAGTTCCTTGCCTTCCCGCCGCAGGATCAGGCACATCTTGGCGTGCGTTTTATAGCCCACGACCCCGTAGACGACATGCACCGCGGCTTCCTGCAGTTTGGCCGCCAGATCGATGTTGGCTTTCTCGTCGAAACGAGCCCTCAATTCGATCACCACCGTCACTTCCTTGCCGGCCCGCGCCGCCTTGATCAGGGCATTGACGATCGGCGAGTCGGCGCCGGTCCGGTAGAGCGTCTGCTTGATCGCCAGCACTTCCGGAGATTCCGCCGCCTGCTTTAAAAATTCGACGACCGGCGAGAATGATTCGAAAGGCTGATGCAGCAGAATGTCGCTTCGCCGGATCGCGGCGAAGATGTCCTTGTTGCGCGCCAGTTGCGGAGGCGTGCTCGGCTTGAACGGAATGAACTTGAGTTCGGGGCGGTCCACCAGTCCGATGATGGCCTGCAGCCGGCTCAGATTGACCGGGCCTTTGACCAGAAACAGATGGTCGCGGGTCATTTCGAAGCGGGCCAGTAAAAAGTTCACCGTCTCGTCGGGGCAGTTGGCGTCGATCTCCAGACGCACTTCGTCGCCGTAATTGCGCATCGCCAGTTCGCCCTCGACGGCGAGCAGCAAGTCGTCGATGGCGTCGTCGTCGACGAAGAAATCGCTGTTCCTCGTCACCCGAAACTGATAGCAGCCCTTGACGTGCATGCCGTTGAACAATTGATCGACGAAAGCATGAATGATCGACGACAAAAACACGAAGTCGTGCGGGCCGCTGCCGGTCCTGTCGGACGGCAACTGCACGATGCGGGGCAGGGCTCTCGGCGCCTGCAGCACGGCGCGGCCGCTGTTTCGGCCGAAAGCGTCCTTGCCGGTCAGCGAAATGATGAAATTCAAGCTCTTGTTGAGAATCCTCGGAAACGGATGCGCCGAGTCCAGCCCGACCGGCGTCAGGATCGGCAGGACTTCTTCGTTGAAATACTGTTGCAGCCATTGCAGTTGCGCCTCGGTCCAGTCCTTCCGGCGGATGAAGCGGATGTTTTGCTCTTCGAGCTGGGGAATCAGGATGTCGTTCAGTACCCGGTACTGTTCCAGCACCAGCAGATGAGCGTTGACGGCGATCCGCTCCAGTTGCTCGCTGGGAGTGAGCCCGTCGGAGCCGACGACCTTGGGATCGATGGCGGCCATCTGGATGATGCTGGCGACCCGGACTTCATAGAATTCATCGAGATTCGAGCAGGAAATGCACAGATAATTCAGCCGTTCGAGCAACGGCACGTTTTCGTTCATCGCCTGGGCCAGCACCCGTTTGTTGAATTCGAGCAAGCTGACGTCGCGGTTGATGTACAGTTCGGGACTTTTCAGGTCGACGGTTTCGGCGGGAGGCGTTTTGTCGGGCAAGGGCCTGGCCGGGATCAGTTTGGCCAGAATGGGTTCGTCTAGAGTCAGCGTATCCATGGTGTTTCGGTAGAGTCAGTTAGAGTATGCCTTTAATAAAGACGTGCCGATCACTGATTTGTTCCGGATTCAGTTTTAAATCGGCGCGGATTAATTGCGCTTTGATTTCTTCGAGGCTGAAAGCCGCCAGCAGGGAATGGTAAAAATCACGCTGCAGAATGTCCAGCTCTTCGCCTGCATAAGTTTTTACCAGCGACCGGGCGGTCTCTATGGAATCCGGCCTCAGCAAATCCATGACCGCGACCTGTGTACCCGGCCGGGAATGGGTTTTTATCGAGCGCCATAGAATTTGGGGGTCGGGCAAGTGATGAAGCAGGCTGTTGCTGAAGATGATCTCATAGTTTTGTTGCGGTAATGTGACAAAGGGCAGTCTGCCGTGAATAAAACGGATGCGCTGCGCCAGTCCGCCGGCCGACGCTCGGGCGCGTTCGATCATCGGCCGGGAACCGTCGACCGCATCGATCCGGCAAGAAGGAAAAGCCCGGGCGAAACGGAAGGTGACGTCTCCGGGGCCGCAGCCCAGATCCAGCGCGCTGCCGTTAAAATCCGGACGGCCGACGAAACTCCGGATTCGTTCGATAAAGTCGTTGTGCGGAACCGAAAAATCGGCTCTGGCGTAGGCTTCCACCTGGTCCGGATCTTCCATCAATTCGGGTTCTAACTGCCTTTCCATTGTCCGGTTTGGGTTCTCGAATAGAATGTCATAAAAACATGTAACTATTCAGCGGAAATCACTGGCTTGTTTATAAGTGGTTTCAAAGTAAGGAAAACCAACTGTAGGAGCGACGCCAGTCGCGATAATCACCGCCCAAATCGCGACTGGCGTCGCTCCTACGAATACCGCTGAATAGTTACAAAAACATTAGAAAAAGATTATTTGAAACACGCCGTTCACGGTTTCGGATTTATTCAGCCGGACGATGAAAGCGCCGGCGGCGGTTTTACTTGTCCCGCCTCACGAAAAAGGTCGACGAGTGAAGCCTCTGTTACCCTGCAAACCGCCGGTGTGCAGGGCGATCATTCTGAGTCCTGGCTTGAAACGGTTTTTGGCGATCAGATCGTATAAAGCATATATCATTTTTCCGCTGTACACCGGTTCGAGCCCGATTTTATGTTTTAATTCAAACTCGTGGATGAATTGATTCAGCTCGGGCGTGGTCCTGGCGAAGCCTCCGAAATGATAATCGTGGTTAACGGTCCAGTGAGTATACGGCCGGGGCAGTAATTTCTCCACTTCATCCGTTAGATAGACCGCGTTTTTGACCGCCGCAAAGCCGATGACCGAAGCGCCTTCCGCCGCCGCGCCGACGCAGCCCGCCAGCGTGGTGCCGGTGCCGCAAGGCAGGCAGAGCATGTCGTAAGACAAATCGATTTCATCGAGGCCTTCCTGGATGCCCGCCAGCGCCAGAGCATGAGCGCCACCTTCGGGCAGCCAGTATTCGCCGGGCCGGATTCCCGGCAGGGCGTCGTGTTCGCGGTAGTGCCTGAGCAGCCGGTACTCGGAACGGGAGACGAAGCGAAGTTCCATGCCCCAGCGCAGGCAGTCCTGCAACGTAGGCGTCAACGGTTCCGGGCGTTCGCCGCGAACCAGGCCGACGGTCTTCAGGCCCAGGACCTTTCCTGTAAAGGCCAGCGCGTGCAGATGATTGGAATAAGCTCCGCCCATGCTGATCACCGTACCGCTCCCCAGCGTCAGGACGTGGTCCAGGCAGTATTTCAGCTTGCGCCATTTGTTGCCGGAAATCACCGGATGCAGCAAATCGTCCCGCTTCAGCCACAGTTCGATTCGGTGCCGGTCGAGCAACGGGTCGTCGATTCGGCTGAGGATGGAAGGGCTGAAGGTTTTTTCCAGGCGGATCAGGGCAGGGTGCATGGACAGGGATTTTTAGAATAAAGGAGACATTGTGATTATATAGCCATAATTTATGATTGGAGGTTATCTTCCGCATTCAATAACGAATATGGATAGCGCTCCGGTTTATGCTAAGGTTCTTAAACAAGTCTGCACAGGAGATATTCTATGAAACCGCACGTCTTTGTCGCGATGCCGTTCGGCAACAAACCGGCCCCGGACGGCACTTCGATCGACTTCAACGCGATCTATGACGATCTGATCAAACCCGCTTGCGAGGAGGCCGGAATGGACGTGTTCCGCGCCGACGAAGAGCAGGCCGCCGGCGACATCAAAACCGACATGTTTCAGGAGCTCTTGATTGCCGATCTGGTCATTGCCGATCTGACGCTGGACAATCCGAACGTCTGGTACGAGCTGGGCGTGCGCCATGCGCTTCGGGCGCGCGGCGTCGTGCTGATCCAGGGACCCAGGAAAAAGCAGCCGTTCGATATTTACACCGACCGCAAGCTCAATTACGGATTGGCGAACGGCAGGCCGGATCCGGGCACGCTGGAGGCCGACAAAAAGGCTTTGGCCGGGATGGTGCAGGCGACGATGGAATCCTGGCACGGGCGCAAGATCAGCCCGGTTTACCATCTGCTGCCGAATTTGCAGGAACCCGACTGGACATCGTTGCGGGTCGGCGAGGCCGTCCAGTTCTGGCAGGCGCACGAGACGTGGAAACGGCGCATCGAGTTGGCCCGGCTGAGCGGCCTGATCGGCGATTTGCTGGTGCTCGCGGACGAAGCGCCGGTCGCGGCGTTTCGCGCCGAGGCGCACGTCCAGGCCGGGATCGCGTTGCGCAAGGCCGAACGCTTCGATTTTGCGCTGGAACAACTGGAAAAAGGTCTGGCCGTCGATCCGGAGCACCGCGACGGCTTGCGCGACAAAGGAATCTGCCTGCAACGGCTGGCACTGCTCGGCAGGCCCGGCTTCACCTTCGACCGGGCCCGGCTGCATTACCGAACGTTGCTCGAGCGCTGTCCCCAGGATGCGGAAGCCCGGGCGCTGCTGGCGCGGATCGACAAGGACGAATGGCTGGAGGCCTGGCGGAACAAAGACAGTACCCCCGAGCAGAGGCGCGCCGACGCGGCCTACGAAGAATCGCTGCTGCGCGCGGCCGTTGAAAGTTACCGGCAATCGTTTCGCTGCCATCCCGGCCATTATTATTCCGGCATCAATGCACTGACCCTGATGCATCTTTATACCGATCTGACCGGAGACAGCCGGTACCAGCCTGAAATGGCCACGATGGCGGGCGCCGTGCGTTTCGCCGCCGGCTGCGAACCGGCGCCTTCGTTCTGGAGTCTGGCGACTCTGGGCGATCTGGAAGTGCTGACCGGTACGGAGAAAACGGTAATCGCGGCCTATCGGGATGCGGCGGCCAAAGCCGAAAACGACTGGTTTGCCCTTAATGCCGTGCTGTCGCAATTACGCATGCTTCAGGATCTGGGTTTTCATCCGGAACGGGTCGAGGCGGGGATTGCCGTGCTCGATCGGGCTCTGGCTCGTTTGGCGAAGCCGAAGGAATCGTGGCAGCCGCGTCGGGTGTTTTTGTTCAGCGGGCACAGGGTCGACCCGCCGGGCCGCCGGCCGCCCCGCTTTCCTCACAATAAATCGGCGATTGCCGCCGAAAAGATTACGGCAGCGCTGATCGCTCAGGGCGCCGGCGAAGGCGATCTGGCGCTGACCCAGGGCGCCTCCGGCGGCGACCTGTTGTTTGCCGAAGCCTGCGCAAGGCTCGGCGTGCGCCTGCAATGGCTGCAACCGTTTACGGAAGCCGAATTCATCCAGCGCTCGATTCTGCCGTCGGAGGCAGGGCAAGACTGGCGGGCGCGTTATTACGAGTTGAAAGGCCGACTGTCCATGCCGCCCCGGGCCATGCCCGAGGCATTGGGACCTTTACCTGAGGGCGCCGACCCCTACGAACGCTGCAACCTTTGGCTGCTGTATACGGCTTTGGCCTTGGGCATCGATAAGGTCCATTTTATCTGCCTTTGGAACGGCGAGGGCGGCGACGGCCCCGGAGGCACCGCCCATATGTACCGGGAAGTCAATGGCCGTACCGGTCAAGTCACCTGGATCCATACCGGAAAATTAGGGTGAGGCTTCACCACGGCGATCGGGTTCGGGGCGTCCTGGGAATTCCATCTTAGTTTCGACAAGCGCCTTAGCCTGGGCGCTTATTCCCAACATGGCATTAAATGAAATTGCGCCTATATTTTCTTAATACTTTAAAGAGAGGGATGCCGATGGCCAACGAAAAATCAGAATCACCGTCGCCAGGCTGGATGCAGTCGATCGAAGTCCGCAAGGAAAGAGCCGACTATTATTTCAATAGCGTTCTTTCCGGCCAGCTCGATTGGTACTCCCGGAATGCCGGCCGGCACAAATCCAGGCATCTTCTGTTCGCCGTTGCGGTGATTGTGCTCGGCGCCCTGATCTCGTTGTTGCAGATATACGCGGACGAAGCCTGGGTAGCCGGAGCGACGGGGGCGTTGGGTGCGGCGGTTGCGGTACTGCGTTCCCTCGATACCTTGCTGCGTCCGAACGAAACCTGGCAGTCCTATCGCAAGGCTTCCGAGGGAATGAAGCGGGAATACCGGCTTTATCTGAACAATGCCGACGCTTATGGCCAGGCTCAAACCGAAGAGGAAGCCTATCGTCTGCTGGTGGAGCGTGTGGAAACGGTCGTCGCCGAGGAGCAGCAACTGTTCTGGCAGTTTCATGCCCGGATTCAAACCGCTGCGGAAGCTTCGGCGGACGCAAGAAAAGCCCCGCAAAACGGGCAAAACTAGAAATTTCGAATACCTGCGGGCAGACGATTTGCCGATGAAAAAAGCCGGAACTTGAAGCCGGGCTTTGGAGAGAAGAACAATGGATAACTGTGCACAGTCCGTAATAAGAAATGTACCGCCCCAGTCCCGGGACGAACGGTTCTGGAATCGCTTGCTCAAATCGATCGAGGAAGGCCAGGTGGTGCCTGTCATAGGTTCTCAGTTATTGACTTTCGGCCCGGAGAATGCGCGTCAGACCTTGCAACGCCGGGTGGCGGAACAGTTGCTCGACATCCGCGACGAAACGCCGGACCGGATCTGTTTGAGTCCGGGCAGGGAGCTCCACGACGCCGTTTCCTTCCTGAAAAGCAGAGCCGACGTCAATCTGCAGGATCTTTACGGCGATATTTCGGATGCCCTGGATGCGCTCGTTTCCGATCCCGGTTTTCAAATGCCGGCGGCGCTTCGGCAAATTGCGGCGATCAGCGATTTCCGCCTGCTGGTCACGTTGAGTCCGGATCCTCTGTTGGCCAAGGCCGTCCGGTCCCGCTCCGCCGTCAATGAAATCATCCATTCGCCCTATCTTCCGACCAGCGAGGCCGGCGATCTGCCTCAGGACTGGCTCAAGAGAAGCGGAGAAAGCCATCTGCTTTATCTGTTCGGCAAGGCCAAGTCGACGCCGGTGTTTGCGATTCACGACGAAGACGTCCTCGAGTACGCGCATAATCTGTTTACCCGCGGCAGCAACGTGCCCGGCCGGTTTCTGGGCGAATTGCAGCAACGGAATTTATTGCTGATCGGCTGCAATTTTCCCGACTGGCTGAGCCGTTTCTTCATGCGCCTGACCAACCAGACGCGCCTGGCCGATAAAAAGACCCGCGCCTGGCTGGTGGAGGACGACCGGCACCAGCCGGGGTTGACCTCGTTTTTCAAAGGATTCAGCCGGGAGACCGAGTTTCTTTCCGACGTGTCTCCGGAAACGTTCGTCGCGGAATTGCACCGGCGCTGGCTGGCGCGCCGCACGCCGGGAGAAGAAAAGATCGACGAGGCGGTCAAGGCGCCCGGCCCGACCTTGTTCTTTATCAGCTATTCGCGCGCCACCGATTTGCCGGCCGCGCAAAAACTGTTCGAATCGCTGCGCCAACAAGGCGTCGGCGAAAATGAAATCTGGTTCGACCGCAACGCGATCGAACCCGGCCAGGATTTTCAGAACAGCATTCTCGACGGCATTCGCGGTTGCCGTTATTTTTTGCCGCTGATTTCCGCCGCCGCCGACCGCTTCGATGAAAAATTCTTTCGCCGCGAATGGAAGCAGGCAATCGATCGGAGCGGAGCGATCGCGGGGCGCGATTTCGTCGTGCCCCTGATCGTCGACGCCGACTACGATCCTCTGGCCTATAAACGGGTGCCGCGCGACTGGACCGAGCACATCGATTTCGGCCATGCGCCGGCCGGGGTGCCCGATCCAAGAACGCGCAACCGTTTGAACAAGCTGATTCGCGACGAGCGCAGGGGAGCGGCCGATAGTGTTTGAGGAGCGGCGGAAAGTTCTGAGGGAGCCTTATATTGCGTTGGACAAGCAAAATCCCTGGCCGGGCCTCGCGCCCTACGATGAAAACGGGCAGAATTATTTTAAAGGCCGGGATGAGGATGTGGAGGAGTTGCTTCGCCTGGTGCGGATGGCGCCGTTGACGGTGCTTTACGGCAAATCCGGGCTCGGCAAAAGTTCGCTGCTCAAGGCGGGGCTGTTTCCGAAACTGAGACAGGATCATTATTTGCCGGTGTACGTTCGCCTGGATTGCAGTTCGCAGGGTTCGAAAACTCCGATGGCGCAGGTCTTTGAATTGCTGCTGGCCGAGTTGGCGGCGCAACAGGCCGATTTTCCCGAGCCGCAGCCGGGCGAGACCGTCTGGCATTATCTGCACCGGCGCGATCTGGAGCTGTGGAGCGGCGACAACCGTCTGCTGACGCCGGTGCTGGTGTTCGATCAGTTCGAGGAAGTGTTCTCTCACAACCGTCTCGATCCGGCCAGGCTCAGGCAGACCTGCCATGAACTGGCTGACCTGGCCGAAAACCGGATTCCGGCGGCGGTCGGTTCCTGTCCGGAAGGTCGTCGGGCCGCGGCGCAACTGGACGTGTTCGCGCAGCGGTACCGGATCGTTCTTTCGTTCCGGGAAGATTTTTTGCCCGAAATCAAAAACTGGGAAAGAGAGGTTCCTTCCCTGTTGAAACACTGGCGGCAGCTTAAACCGATGACCAGGAAGCAGGCGGTCGAAGCGGTGTCCGGCTCGGGAGGCGCAGTATTGGCGTCCGGCGTGGCGGAGGCCATCGTCGACTTCGTCGGCAACCTCGACGAAGCCCGCAGCGAAGGCGACCATACCATCGAACCGGTGCTGCTGAGCCTTTGTTGTTATCAGCTCAATCTGCGCCGTCTGCAACGCCGGGCGGACGTCATCGATGCCGAATTGCTAGGGCACGTCGGCCAGAATATTTTGCAGGAATTTTATGAAAATGCGCTCGCCCGAATGCCGGCTTCGGTCCGGTTGTTTATCGAGACCCAGTTGATTCTAGGAGACCGCTACCGGGCCAGCTATCCGGTCAGGCTGGCGATCGAAAATCAATTCATCAACGAGGCGCAACTGGCCGAGCTGACCGGCCGGCAGCGATTGCTCCGGATCGATCATCAATTGGGCAGCGACCGGATCGAGCTGATTCACGACCGCGTCGTGAGCGTCGTGCGCAAATCGCGCGACCGGCGCAAGAAACTCTCGGAAATCAGAAAAATATGGGCTGTTGCCGCGGTCGTCATGATCGTGGCGGGTTCCGGTATGAGCGGACTGACTTTCTGGCAGCGCAGTATCGATCAATTGAATCTGGCCAAGGCTCAGGCCGATCTGATCGAATCGAAGCGGGCGCTGGCGGCGGAAGCGGCCGGAAGTCGCGGCCCCGGCATCGTGTATATGCAGGTCAGAAGCCGGGAGCAATTGCCGGAAAGCAAGGCCATCCGGCAGGTCTTGATCGATCAGGGCTTCAGGGTGCCGGAAATCGAGTCGCTGACCACGGGACCTTCGGCCACTGAGGTGCGCTATTTTGACGACCAAGCCGCCGAGAGTGCGGTCAAGATCGCCGATCTGATCAAAAGCGCCGGAGTCAGGGACGTGTCGGCGAAATTGATTCCGGATTACCACCATGCCGACCGGCGCAAACAAATTTTTGAAATATGGTTTGCTCCCGACGCCTTTTCGAGCTGACTCGGGGAAAAGGCGCGCTTTGTCGATAAGGTAGCGGGAAACGGCCTCCGGTAAACCGGCCGCCGGATTTCAGGCCTTCGGCAACAGCTCCCATACCGGGACGATGCCGTCCGGCAAAGCTTCCAGCCTGCCCAGTTCGACCCATTGATTGGCCGGGTTGTGGAAGTCTGAGCCGGTCGAACCGGCCAGTTCGAAGCGCCGGGCATAATCGCCGACCCGTTTGATTTCCTCGTCGGTGCTTCGGCCGGTGACGACCTCAATGGCCTGGCCTCCGAATGCCTTGAATTCGGCGAGCAGCCTTCTCATCCAACTGGCGGTCAGGTCGTAACGCGTGGGGTGGGCCAGCACGGCGACGCCGCCGGACTGTCTGAGCCAGCCGACGCCGATTTCCAGTTCGACCCACGGGGTCGGCACATAGGCCGGTTTGCCTTTGGCTAGGTACCGGTCGAAGGCTTCCTGCAGGGTGCCGACGTGGCCTTGCGACAACAGAAAATCGGCAAAATGGGTGCGCGTGATCATCCCTTCGCCGGCGGCTTTCCGGACCGCTTCCAGAGCCCCCGGGATGCGTTTTTTCTCCAGTTTCAGGGCGATCTGTTCGGCTCGCTCGAGACGCGTGTTCTGTAGATTGTGAACCGCTTCGGCCAGAGGCGGATAAGCCGGGTCGACGTTCAGGCCGACGACGTGCAGGCATTTACCCTGCCACGTGGTCGAAAGCTCGATGCCGTCGATGAAGCGGATGCCCGCTTCGGCCGCGGCGGCTCTGGCTTCGGCAAGTCCTGCGGTGGTGTCGTGATCGGTCAGGGCCAGCGCGGTGACGCCTTGCAGACGGGCTCTTTGCACCAGTTCGGCAGGCGACAGGGCCCCGTCGGATGCGGTGGAGTGGCAGTGGAGATCATAGAGTTCGGTGGCGGTCATAATAAAAATTATTGGATTGCAAAGGACAGGAAATCTCTTTCAATGGCCGTGTCCCTGTTCCGGATTCATTGGTATTCGCCGTACAATTTAGCATATAGGCCGTTTTGAGCGATTAAAGTTTCGTGTTGTCCCTGTTCGCAAATCCTGCCGCCTTCGAAGACGTAGACATGATCGGCCTGTTTGACCGCGCTGAGCCGATGCGCGATGATCAGCGTCGTGCGTCCCTGCAGAAAACCGCCCAGGGCGAGATGCAGCTTGTGTTCGGTTTCGCTGTCGAGCGCCGAGGTCGCCTCGTCGAGAATGACCACTTTCGGGTCGGCGACGATCATCCGGGCGATCGCCATGCGTTGCCGCTGGCCGCCGGAAAGCCGCATGCCGTGACGGCCCACGACCGTGTCCAGGCCTTTGTCGAGATCCCTGACGATGCGGTCCATCTGTGCGATGGCCAGCGCTTCCCACAATTGCTCGTCGGTGGCGTCCCGACCGAGGGTCAGATTGGCGCGGATGGTGTCGTTGAACAGAATCGGATGCTGCAGCACGGTGACGACGTTCTCCCGAACGACTTCGAGTCCGATTCTTTCAATGGCGACCTCGTCGAAATAAATTTTGCCGGCGGTCGGCGGGTACAGGCCGATCAGGGTTTGTATCAGAGTCGACTTGCCGCCCCCGCTGGCGCCCACCAGCGCCACTTTTTCCCCGGCATTGATTTTTAACTGAATGCCGTTCAGGACGCTTTCCTCTCCGTAGCTGAAATGCAGATCCTCTATCCGGATCGATACCGTTTTTTTGTCGAGGAACGGATTTTCCAGATGCGGATAGTGAGGCTCCTGTTTCAGCACGCGCAGCTTGTTGATGCGTGCCAGCGCCGCTTTGGCCGCGTAAAAAGCGTACTGGATGTTGAGCACTTCCTGGACCGGCCCCATCATGAACCACAGATAGCCGAATACCGCGAGCATCTGGCCTATACTGAGATCGGAATAAAACACCATCAGCATCGCCAGCGCCCGGAAGATATCGAATCCGAATAAAAAAATCAGAAAACTGAGACGGGTGGCGGCATCGCTTTTCCAGGCGTAAGCCGACGAATAATCCTTGACGTACCTTGCCGATTCGATCAATTGCCGGCAATAATGTTTTTCGCGGTTGCTGGCGCGAATCTGGTGGATCGCTTCAAGCGTTTCGGTCAGGGCTTCCTGGAACACCTGATAAGCCGAATTTTCTTTGTTTTTCAAATCTTTGACGCGAGATCCGGCGACCCGGGTGAAATAAATGACGACCGGGTTCAGCAGCAGAATAAACAAGCCCAGTTGCCAGTGCATCCAGAGTAAAATGACGGCCGTGCCGACGATGGTCAGGCTGGCCACCAGCAGTTTGCTGACGGTATTGCCGATAAAATTGTCGATCGTATCCAGATCGGTCACCAGATGCGTGACGATGGCTCCGGTGCCCAGGCTTTCGTATTCGGACATCGAAATGGTTTGCAGGTGTCCGATCAGGCTTTTGCGGATGCGGAAGATGATGTCCTTGGCAATGCACGAAAAATGCCGGGCCTGGATGATGTTGAAAAGAATCGCGATCAGCCGCAGCAGCAAACTGGCCAGCAGGACCACGGTAATGTAGAGGATCGGCCCGTGCCAGTGGTCGGGAAACCAGGGATTGATGAAACGGATGACGATGCCGGGCTTTTTCAGCAGGACTTCGTCTACCAGGAGCGGCATCAGCAGGGGTACCGGAACGCTGACGACGGTCGCAAGAACGGCGATAAAATGAGAGTATATCAGTACTTTTTTATGCTCTAAGGCGATTTTATAAAAAGTATTCCAGTTGTAAGCAGAGAGGGACGGTTGGGAAGAACGCTGGGCTGGCACGGACATACGAAAAAATGGTTACAAGGCATCAATTATAACTTCGAGCCTTGTCTTTAGAAATAGTTTACCGAGTCCGGCGCGCCGGCTCGGCGGAGGAGCGATGCGGCAATTCGACGATTTTATTATCTGCAACCGGAGCAGGCCTGAAACGTCATGAGAAACTTTGTGCTTGGCGTCGTCTTGACGTGTTTTCCGGTCTTCGTGCCCGCGGCCGTTTCCGCACCGGTTCAGGAACGGCAAAGGCAGGATTTCCTGCTGGCCGAGAAAATGATCTCTTCGGGCGACGACCCGAATTTTTTCAGACTGAGCGCCGGTTTAACCGATTATCCCTTGTATCCTTATCTGCAATACCAGTGGTTAAAGGAGCATTTGGCGCACACCGGAAAAATCCTGGACTTTTTACAGACCTATCGGGAAACCCGCTATGCCGATTTGCTGAGGTCCCGGTGGCTGGTTTATCTGGCCGATCATCAGCGCTGGCAAGAGTTTGTTCAATATTTTAGCGCCGATGGCGACCTGGCTCTCGAATGCCGATGGCATTGGGCCAATTACAATCTCGGCCATCGGGATCAGGCTCTGGCGGAAGCCAGACGGCTATGGAGCCTGGGAGCTTCCCAGCCGCCGGCCTGCGAACCGCTGTTTTCGCTGCTGGTGGTTTCTTCGCAGTTGACTCCCGATCTGATCTGGCAGCGTTTCGAACTGGCGCTTACCGCAGACCGCGTGCCTCTGGCCGATTATTTACGGCGCTTGCTGGACGGCAACGAACGGCAACTGGCCGACGTCTGGATGCGGATACATCAGCAGCCGAAACTCATTCAGAAAAATCCGTTTCCGGACGAAAACGATCCGCGGCTTGGACGGCTCTTTGCCCATGCCGTCGAGCGGCTGGCCAGGACCGATCTCGATCTGGCGGTCGGCATCTGGGATGCGAATAAACAGCATCCCTTGCTCGATAGCCGGACGGTTCAACGAATCGAACGCAATCTGGCTCTGGCGCTGGCGTACAACCATAAGCCGGATGCCTATCGGCGGCTGAATCAATTGCCGGACTCCGACAAGGAGGTCAGGGAATGGAAGGTGAGGGCGGCCTTGCTCGAGCAGGATTGGCGGCGTATTAACGAAGCCCTGTCCGGCCTGGCTCCAGAAGAGCTCAAGGAAACTCGGTGGCAGTATTGGCAGGCGAGGTCGCTGGCCGCCAAAGGGGAGCGGGCCGATGCCGACAATCTCTATCTCAAGCTGGCGGAGGACCGGAGTTTTTACGGTTTTCTGGCGGCGGACGCCGCGGCCAGACCTTATAGTTTGTCCGATAAACCGGTCTCTCCGGCGGCCAATGACATCGAGGCGCTGGCGGCGGCAACCGCTTTCCGGGCAGCCTATGAGCTGAGGTATCTGAATCGGCCGCTGGAAGCCGAGCGGCAGTGGTGGCATGCGGTAAAAAAATTGAACAAGGAGCGGCTGACGGCAGCGGCCAAACTGGCCCAGTCCTGGCACTGGGATTCGGTTGCAATAAAGACTCTGGCCAAGGCCGACTATTGGGACGATCTGGCGCTTCGTTTCCCTCTCGGTTACATGCCGCAAGTTCAGAACAATGCTTACCGTTATCAGCTCGACCCCGCCGTGGTGCTGGGCCTGATGCGCCAGGAAAGCATGCTCGACAGCAATGCTCTTTCCCCGGTCGGCGCGCGTGGGCTGATGCAGCTCATGCCGAAAACGGGCCGGCAGATCGCTCAGGAACTGAAGGAGCGCTGGTCGTCCGAAAACAGCCTGTTCAATCCCGACGTCAACATCAGCTATGGCGCCTATTATTATAAAAGCTTGCTGAATCGCTATAACGGCCATGCGGCGCTGGCGACCGCCGCCTACAATGCAGGCCCGGCCCGGGTGGCGAAATGGCTGCCCCAGGCCGGCCCGATGGCGGCGGACGTCTGGATTGAAACCATACCTTATAAGGAAACCCGGAAGTACGTCATCTCGGTCTTGTCCTACGTCATCATTTATCAGCACCGCATGCAGGAAGATGCGCTAAAAATGAAAGACTTCATGCGGGATATACCGCCGGGCTAAAAATGAGCTGATTTTTTTCAGGCTCTGATAGATAATATAAGCAACAGAATGAATTTATTATAAGGTACATAAGTAATGGAGAAACCGCATAGTTTAACGCGCGAAGATTTGTTGAAGTCCGGACGGGGGGAGCTTTACGGACCCAATAATGCGCAATTGCCCTTGCCGCCTATGCTGATGATGGATCGTATTACCCTTATTACCGATGAAGGCGGTTTGTACGGTAAGGGCGAGATCATTGCCGAGCTGGACATTCATCCCGATCTGTGGTTTTTTGCCTGCCACTTTCAGGGCGATCCGGTCATGCCGGGCTGTCTGGGCCTGGATGCCATGTGGCAGTTGGTCGGGTTCTTTTTATGCTGGATGGGCGGTCCGGGCAAAGGACGAGCGCTGGGTGTGGGCGAAGTCAAATTTACCGGACAAGTATTGCCGACCTCTAAAAAAGTGATTTACAGAATTCACATCAAAAGATTGATCATGCG
Organism: Methylosarcina fibrata AML-C10; assembly: GCF_000372865.1. Classification (NCBI taxonomy): domain Bacteria; kingdom Pseudomonadati; phylum Pseudomonadota; class Gammaproteobacteria; order Methylococcales; family Methylococcaceae; genus Methylosarcina; species Methylosarcina fibrata. Next base: position 64,751 of record NZ_KB889965.1, read on the forward strand.
CAAGCTGGTAATGGGAATTGCCGACGCTACCATGGAAGTGGACGGAAAAGTGATCTATGAAGCGACGGATCTTAGAGTAGGTCTGTTTACTTCAACAGAAGATTTCTAGGGTTTATAGCAATGAGAAGAGTAGTTGTCACCGGTTTGGGAATCGTTTCCAGCATCGGAAATAACCGGCATGAAGTAGTCGAGTCGTTAAAACAGGGTCGTTCCGGCATCGTTTTTTCCGAAGTATACAAAGAGTTGGGGTTTCGCAGCCAGATTCACGGCGCGATCCAGATCGACATGGACCAATTCATCGATCGTAAAATCAAACGATTCATGGGCGATGGAGCTGCGTTCAATTATATTGCCATGCAGCAGGCGATCGAGGATTCCGGTCTGGAAGCGTCGGAAGTTTCCAATTTCCGAAGCGGGCTGGTGATGGGGTCCGGCGGGCCTTCCACGTCGAATCTGGTGGATGCGGCCGATATTTTACGCGAGAAAGGCGTGAAAAAAGTCGGGCCGTACATGGTGACCCGGACTATGTCCAGCACCAACACCGCCTGCCTGGCGACGCCGTTTAAAATAAAAGGCGTCAATTATTCGATCAGCTCGGCCTGTGCGACCAGCGCCCATTGCATCGGCCACGCGATGGAACTGATTCAAATGGGCAAACAGGACGTTGTTTTCGCCGGCGGCGGCGAAGAAGTCCATTGGACGATGTCGGTGTTGTTCGACGGCATGGGCGCCTTGTCTTCCAAATACAACGACACGCCGGCGACGGCGTCCAGGCCGTATGACGAAACCCGCGACGGTTTCGTCATTTCCGGCGGCGGCGGCGTGCTGGTCATGGAGGAGCTGGAGCACGCCAAAGCCCGCGGCGCCAAAATCTATGCCGAACTGACCGGCTACGGCGCCACCTCCGACGGTTACGACATGGTGCAGCCGTCGGGCGAAGGCGCGGTGCGCTGCATGCAGCAGGCGATGGCGACGGTGAAAGGCAAAGTCGATTACATCAATGCGCACGGCACCAGTACGCCGGTGGGCGATACCAAGGAGCTCGAAGCCGTGCGCGCGGTGTTCGGCCAGGATCGGATGCCCTGGGTCAGTTCCACCAAATCGCTGACCGGCCATGCTCTGGGCGCCGCCGGTGTAAACGAGGCGATCTATTCCTTGCTGATGATGGAAGAAAACTTTCTCAGCGCCTCGGCCAACATCACACAGCTCGATCCGGCTGCCGAAGGCATACCGATCGTTCGCGAGCGCCAGGACAATGTCACCCTGAACACCATCATGTCGAACAGTTTCGGTTTCGGCGGCACCAACGCCACGCTGGTATTCGAACGTTACCGCGGCTAAGGCTTCTTTTGAACGGGACGGCGAGTTCGTCCCGTTTTTTACACCCTTAACAGTTTCATATTTCTTTGATCGTGTCGGAATTCAAACAGAAGACCAGAACCCAGTTCAACAAATTGCAAAAGCGCCTGCGTCATTACGTCGGCGACGCCATCGCCGATTACAACATGATCGAAGACGGCGACAAGGTCATGGTCTGTCTGTCCGGCGGCAAGGATTCCTATACCTTGCTCGACATTCTGCTGAATCTGCAAAAAACCGCGCCGATCGAATTCGAACTGGTCGCCGTCAACCTGGACCAGAAGCAGCCCGGCTTTCCCGAGCATGTCTTGCCCGAGTATCTGGAATCGCTCGGCGTTCCCTACCACATCATCGAACGGGACACCTACAGCGTCGTCAAGCGCATCATACCGGAAGGCAGCACGACCTGCGGCCTGTGTTCCAGATTGCGACGGGGGACTTTGTACGGCTATGCCGAAGAAAACGGCATTACCAAAATTGCCTTGGGCCATCATCGCGACGACATCCTGGAAACGTTCTTTCTGAACATCTTTTACGGAGGCAAGCTTAAGGCGATGCCGCCCAAGCTGCTCAGCGACGACAAAAAGAATATCGTGATTCGGCCGCTGGCTTACTGCCGCGAGAAAGACATCGAACGCTTTGCCGCGTTCAAGAATTTTCCGATCATTCCCTGCAATTTATGCGGCTCCCAGGAGAATCTGCAAAGAAAGGCCATGAAAGCGATGTTGAGAGGCTGGGACAAGCAATTTCCGGGACGGCTGGAAACCATCTTCACCAGTCTCAAGAACGTGGCTCCGTCGCAACTGGCGGACAATCAACTCTTCGATTTTGCCGGGCTCCGGCGAATTCCGGGAGACCTCATGGAAACCGAGGCCGGAAAACCGAACCGGGATTTGTTGGCCGAATCGGTTTTTTCCTTATAGGCGGGTCGGAACATCGGCCGATAATGAATCCGTTCGGCGCCGACTCTCCGGGCTGGAATCGATCCTTTTTTCTACCGTGACCCGAAGGCCCTGAACATGAACGACCTCCCTCACCGCATCCTGCGCTTTGTTGTCGAAGCCAATTTTTATATTTCGGTGATCAGCCTGATGGCGGTCGGCGTGACGTCGATGAGCGAAAGCCGTCCGCTTTTTGAGTTCCACGAGGATCTGTACGGGCCATTGGCCAATAATCTCCGGATGATGCTGATTTATTTGGGGATGGCCGAAGTGATCCTCTGCGTCTATTGCTTTTTTCTTCGGCAATTCAAGGTTTTCATCGCAGCCGGATTTTTCCTGATTCTGACCAGCGGATCCTTGAAGTTTTACGCCGCGATCAACGATATCGTCGTCGATGAAAATTTCTCCGTGTTCTTCCTGTATCTCGGTTTGTCGCACATCTTATACGGTATCGTGAAATATAAGGAAGCACAGGGGCAGGAAATGCCGCGCTGAAGGGCGCGCGTTTTTCTCTCCATACCGGCTTTCTGCCGTTCAAACGCACGGTTCTTGGCTCTGGCCGAAGCTTGAGGCCGGGCCTCCAGAATGATGCGGATGCTCTTTTGCGAAGAGAGCGGCCGATAGAATCTTTACTCCCGTTTCCGGATTTGTCCGGTCCGGCCTTCCAGTTGATTCGTTCGAACAGCAGGATGAGCGGGAATTTCTTTCTTCGTTGACAGACTGAATAAAGCCGCTAGGCCGTCTATACTTAGCCATCTTGGGTTTTCAATGGCAGAGCTTATGGACCGCTTCGAACGCGTTTATCAACTGCATACCATCCTGTCCGGCCGGCGCATTCCGATCGCCGGCAAAGACTTACAGGAGCGCCTGGAATGCTCCGAAATTACCGTCAAGCGGCTCATCGGCGTCATGCGCAATCACTTCGACGCACCGATCGTGTATGATCGGCAGTTGCACGGCTACCGCTACGACAATCAAAACGGTGCGCATCCGTATGAACTGCCGGGCCTCTGGTTCAACGCCGACGAACTGTGGGGCCTTCTGACCTGCCATACTCTGCTCAGCAAACTGTCGCAAGGCATCTTCGGCGATCACGTGGCGCAATTGCAAAAGCGCATCGAGAAATTGCTCGGGCTGGACAACAGCAGTGCGCGGCGCAAACTCGAAAGCGTCAAGATTCTGCCCCTGGGAGCCAGGCAGAAGGGCGCCGATCCTTTGTTCAACAAAATCGCTTCCGCGCTGTTCGATGGCCGGCAATTGCATCTGACCTACGAGGCGCGCAGCAGCGGGAAAACGACCGAACGCGACGTATCGCCTCAGACTTTAGTCTATTACCGCGATAATTGGTATCTCGACGCCTGGTGCCACCTGAAAAACGAGCTGCGCACTTTCGCGGTCGAAAACATCCACGCAGCCATCCGCCTGGACCGGTCCGCCAAAACCTTCATCCGTGCCGAACTGGATGCCTATTTCTCCTCCGCTTACGGCATCTTTTCCGGAACAGCCGAGCATCTCGCCAGGCTCAAATTCACCCCCGAACGCACCCGCTGGATCAAGGACGAACACTGGCATTCCGCGCAACAGGGCCGCTGGCTTGTCGACGGCAGCTACGAACTGACCGTCCCCTTCAGCGACCACCGCGAACTGTTGATGGACATCCTCAAACACGGCCGCCACGTCGAAGTCCTCGAACCGGAGTTTTTAAGGCAGGCCGTTCAGGATGAAATCGAGGCGATGAAAAAAATTTACCAAAAAGACGAGACTGGGATCATCGAATGATACGGTGGCTATGGATAATGCAGTTTCGAGTTTGAAAAACCGGCGACATTGACGATGACAGAAGAAACCAACAAAGAACCTCCGCTGTATTATCGCTATTGGGGCAAGGCCAAACCGGATGCAGAAGGCGCAGGACCGGCTTATCATTTGCTGCCGTTTCATTGTCTGGATGTGGCGGCGGTGGCGGATGTCTGGTTATATCGAAGCAACAGTCTGCGCCGCCGTTTCACTGACATAACTGGCTTGAGTAACGAGCGAACCCGAGCCTGGTTATTATTTTTCATCGCATTGCATGATTACGGCAAGTTTGATCTACGTTTTCAACGTAAAGCGGGCGAGGCCTGGAAGAGGGTAAATCCTGAATTATCTGCTGTGCAGGCACAATTACGCGGGGACGAGATTAAAAATTATTATCATGGCCCGGCAGGCTTGTATTGGTTTTGTCAGGATTTAACCCAAAGGTTTTCGTTCGGCGAAAGCGATTTTTGTTTTGACGATAATGACGATTGGAACGCGTGGTGCAGTTGGCTGGCGCCAGTCGTTGGACATCATGGCATTGTCCCGGAGAGCCATATCAAGGATACTTTCGAATACGATTTGTGCTTATCTGACGAGCTAAAAACCGCTTTCAAACAAAGCCGCCTGCAATGGCTGCAAATGTTGGAACGGCTGTTTTTGCAATCTGCCGGGATCGCGTTGAGCGACAACCCGCCGGAACTGAAAACCGGCAATAACAAGCAAACGCCGGCAACCATGCTGGCCGGTTTTTGTTCAGTGTGCGATTGGTTGGGCTCTTCAGAGCGCTTCGATTACGACGACAAGCCCTACGACGATTTTGATTCGCTTCAACACTGGTATGTCAAGCGCCTTACTCTTGCGGAAACGGCATTGATCGATGCGGGTATCATCAGCCAGATCAAGTCGTACCGATCCGTTGATGTCTTGCTTGATCATGGCAACAAACCGCGCCAAGTCCAATGCTTGGTCGATAGTCTGTCGGTAACGCCGGGTTTAACCATCATCGAAGCGTCAACCGGCTCCGGCAAAACCGAAACGGCTTTGGCTTACGCTTGGCGGCATTTGGCGTTGGGATTGGCCGACAGCATCGTGTTTGCCTTACCGACGCAGGCCACGGCGAACGCCATGTTAAGCCGCTTGGAAAAAGCCGCGCCGCTGTTGTTTGCCAACCAGACCAACGTCGTGCTAGCGCACGGGCGTGCCAAATATCAACAAAATTTCATCGACTTAATGCAAGCCTGCCAGCCTAAAACCGCGCAAGGCCATGAAGAAGCCTGGGTGCAATGCGGCAACTGGCTGGCGCAAAGCCGTAAACGGGTGTTTCTCGGCCAAATCGGCGTTTGTACCGTCGATCAGATGCTGGTATCGGTATTGCCGGTCAAACACAAGTTCGTGCGCGGATTCGGGATCGGCCGTAGCGTATTGATTGTCGACGAAGTGCATGCCTACGACAGCTATATGTACGGACTGCTGGAAGCCGTGCTGGAACAACAACGCTTAGCCGGCGGTAGCGCGATTTTGTTGTCGGCAACTTTGCCGTTCGAACAAAAGCGGCAATTGGCAAGAGCCTGGAATTGCGATTTGCCTGACGAAAACAATCGTTATCCGTTGATTAGCCATTGCCGGGACGGCCGCGCCGAATTTTTCGATTTATCAGCTATGCCACAGCAACAACCGAAACCGACAGCAGTTACTATCGAGTTACTGAAACGGCCGGATTTATTGCCGGACGACGAATTGTTCCAGCGTCTGCTAGACGCGGTCGAACAAGGCGCTCAAGTTTGCCTGGTCTGCAATCTGGTTGCCGTGGCTCAGCAGTTTTATCAGGTTCTGCTGCAACGTATTCAACAGTCGCAAACGCTCAACGAAGAGCAAATCTTGCTTTTCCATTCCCGTTTCATTTTTGCTGATCGCCAGAAAAAGGAGCAAACCGTGCTCGAATGGTTTGGGCCGGACTCGGCCGAACGCCGCAATACAGGCCATTTGCTGATTGCCACCCAGGTAGTCGAACAGTCGCTGGATCTCGATTTCGACTGGCTGATTACCCAACTCTGTCCGGTGGATTTGCTGTTTCAACGCATGGGCCGGTTGCATCGTCATGCCAAAAATCAAAGCCGTCGCCCAGTCGGTTTTACCGAACCGGTGTGTACCGTCCTATTGCCGGAGAATATCGATTACGACTTGCATGCTTTGATTTACGGCAACAGCCGGGTACTTTGGCGGACGCAACAACTACTGGAGCAAGCCGAACGCGAAGATGGTTCTCGGTTGACGTTTCCGAATATTTATAGAGACTGGATTGAATCGGTTTATAACGAAGAGTCTCGGGATGGAGAGCCGGAAGCGGTGACAAAAAGCTTTGAAGCTTATAAAGATGCTTGCTATACCAGCCGCATGCTGGCTAAACAACTGATCAACAGTTCGATGCATGAACTGTCCGACAACGATTCTAATGTTTCGGCGCTCACTCGCGATGGAGACATGAATTTGAATATCTTACCCTTCTATCTGGATGCTCAAGGACGACGGTATTTGCTGAATGGCGATTGTTTGGACGATCTCGACGACAGCCGATTAGCCGAAGCGCTGAATCTGAACACCGTCGCCGTACCGCACAGTTGGGCCAATCGCGACCGGCTACCCAAAACCGATCAGGATGGCTTGATCCGCTTGCAATTGCAGCAGCAAGACGCTGGTGGATTTATCGCCAGCCATGGCCCAGACATTTATCACTACCACGCCGATACCGGCCTGATCCGCATCGAAACACCCAAGGAGAACGCATGAATCTACTGACCGACGCCTGGATACCGATTCAACAGCAAGGCCGTTATCAAAAAATCGGCCTGCAACAACTGCTATGCGGCGAAGCCGGCGGCGAACTCTGCTTGCCGCGCGACGACTTGGAACTGGCATGTTTGCAATTGCTTTGCGCGATCACACAGGTACTGTTTACGCCCAAGGACAAAAAGGAACTGGGGCGGTTTGTTCAGCAGCCTTTGGCGCCGGAAATCTATGCCGAAGCCTGCAAGGATAAATTGGACTGGTTTGACTTGGACCATCCGCAAACGCCGTTTATGCAGATACGCGGCGTCAGCGCCAAAGAGCCTACCCCAATGGATAAATTGTTGGCCGGCGTCGCCGACGGCACCAATAAAAGCTTTGTTAATCCAGCCGGTTTGGGCGAAGCCTTGTGCGGTGGTTGTGCGGCAGTTGCTTTATTCAACGTCGCCAATAATGCGCCGAGCATGGGCGGCGGTTTTAAGGGAAGTTTGCGCGGCAGCACGCCAATTACGGTTCTGATCAAAGGCAAGGATTTAAGACAGACTTTTTGGCTCAACGTCTTGACCCAAGAATCTGCTGAATCGGTCCTGCCTTGGTATGAAAGGACAAAAGATCAACGCCCCAACTATTTGGATACTGTTAAAGCGGAAGAAAAAATTCCGGCGTCGGCCATCGGTTTGACTCGCGGATTGTTATGGCAACCCGCTCATTTCGAGTTATTACCCGTCGAAAAAAATGCAACATGCAGTTGCTGCGGCTGCGAGGAACCGGTTTACCGAGGATTCAAAAAAGCCAAATTCAACTACACCGTGGAAGGCGTTTGGCCGCATCCGCTATCATCCCGCACCTTCGCGATCAAAAAAGGTGAAAGGGAAGAAAAGTTTCCGTCGTTTACCACGACCGCGCCAACGTGGACGCATTTGAGTAAGTTGGTCGTCGATCAGCAAAACGATAAAGAAGGCCAGCAAGCCGCACCGGTACTTCAACAGGCCAGATCTTTTATGGCCGCTGGCAAGATTCAATTGATCGTCGGTGGTTACCGCAACAACCAGGCGACCGTGTTGGAGCGCCGTCACGAGCTTTTCAGCTTGGCGCAAGGCTGGGCGGAACACGGTTTGGTGATTCATAAGATCATTGAGGGCGGCTTGGCCTATAAAACCGCGCTACGCAAAGCACTCTATCTGTTCGCAGTTGGTGTGAAAGATAAAGTCCACGGCTCCGGGATTAATCTTTGCGACCCCGTTGAAGCGAATTATTACCAGCAAACCGAAAATCTATTGCACCAGACCTTTGCAGGAGTGGACTTTTCCGAACCCGACTCCACGCTGCAGGCGTTAAATCGAAAGCTCAAGACAGTCATAATCGATTTATTCGAGCAAGCAACCGATCCCTACCGGCAAGAACCCAAAATGTTGAAAGCGCTGGCGCTAGCCAGACGATCCTTACACAAATCTCTTAAAGACTTGGAGCCCGAAGGAGCTAAAGCATGAGTGAAGAACGAAACCAAGGGCCGGATTTTGTCAGCCTGTACGAGCGTTACCAAAAACTGAAGCCCGGTTCGCAAGCCGAATTGAAGCGGGTAGCGCAGCCGGACGACTTGCTGGAAATACCGGCGTTTTATCGTTTGCTGTTAGACGCCAAAGCCAGCAAGGGTATGCAACGTTTGGTGTATTGCCTGCCATTGATTAAACATCTGGATAGTGGCGATTCGTTGGGCAAATCTCTGGCAAAAGCCGACATCAACGAAAAGCGCCTGTTCATGGTGATTCGTTCCCAGGAACCGAACGATTTGATCCAGTTGCGACGCTTGCTCAAACAAGTCGAACCCAAACTGGACTGGTTAGCGGCGGCCAAGACATTATATTACTGGAACGACCGCGCCAAGCGCCAATTGCTGGAAGACTTTTTCTTCTATCAAAATACCAAAACCAAAGAATCCGCTTAACCCCAAGGAACAGACCATGAACGAAAACTTTATCAACTTTCACGTTTTGATTTCTCACAGCCCGTCTTGCTTGAACCGCGACGACATGAACATGCAGAAGTCCGCGATTTTCGGAGGCAAACGCCGGGTGCGGGTTTCCAGCCAAAGCCTGAAACGCACAATGCGGCATAGCGATTACTACCGTGAGCATTTGGGCGAGCCGAGCATTAGGACGAAACACCTTTGGGATCCTGACAAAAATAATTTGAAAGAATTTGTATTTGAAGCGTTGGGTAACCGATATGACAAAGACTTGATCCAGCAAACAATCGAATGGCTAAGTGCTAAAAAGTTGGACTCTGAAAGTAAAGTTGAAAATGATGCCGTCGCACCTTGGGTATTGGAAGAAATTTCCTATTTTTGTGAGCAAATTCAGTCAGCTAATGCAGTGACTGATGACGCAAAGAAGAAACTTCAAAAACAAATAGAAAAAGATAGCCAAGCGTTCCGCCAAGCACTGGCTAAAGGTTTAGACATTGCACTGTCCGGGCGAATGGCAACTTCCGGCTTGATGAGCGAAGTCGGCAAAATCGATGGGTCATTGGCCGTAGCCCACGCCATCACCACACACGCCGTCGATGCCGACATCGACTGGTTTACCGCCGTCGATGATTTGCAGGAATTGGGTTCCGGCCATTTGGATACCCAGGAGTTTTCGTCCGGCGTGTTTTACCGTTACGCGAGCCTCAACCTAAAACAACTGCAAGTCAATCTGGGTCTGCTGACGGACATTAAAGCAGAGGAAACCGCCGAAGGTCGAGCCAAAGCGTTGGACATCGCCGCCCATGTTCTGCACATGCTGGCAACCGAAGTGCCGAGCGCCAAACAGCAAAGTTTCGCTGCGCATAACCTGGCGGACTTAGCGTTGGTCAGCTTTTCGCATCAGCCCATTTCGCTCGCGAATGCCTTTGAAGAACCTGTTAAACCTGGCAAAAGCGGTGGTTTCCGCGAACCCTCTATCATGGCATTGAATAGCCATTGGGATAAAATCCATCGCGGTTATGGCTTGGAAGAACGTTGCGCCGAATTTGCTTTGGATGAAGTGGTTTTGCCTAACGACATCACGGCAAAACCCTCGTTGCCAGACTTGGAAAAGTGGGTCAGAACCAACGGCCAAGGATAAACGCCATGCGCGATTATTTGATCTTAAAATTACAAGGTCCGATGCAGGCCTGGGGGCGGGAAAGTTTCGAGGGTTTGCGGCCATCCGAATTGTTTCCGGGCCGAAGCGCATTGCTGGGCTTGCTCGGGGCATGTCTCGGGATTGATCGAATCGACCGTGAAGGCCAACAGGCTTTGGCGTCCAGCGTGTCTTTCGCGGTTCGGGTCGATCATCAAGGTCAAAAAATGACCGATTATCACACCGTTAAAAACGCCCGTGAGGATTACCGGGGGTTGAAAAGCCACGACACGATTCAAACCTGGCGAGAATATTGGCAGGATGCTCGTTACACGGCGGCAGTTTGGGCAACCGACAATCCGCAGATCGGTCTGGAAGACATCGAGCAAGCCTTGAAGCGGCCGCTTTACACGCCGGTGCTCGGGCGACGCAGCTGCCCGTTGGCTAGACCGCTGTTTGATTGTCGTATTTCTGCCGATTCGGCGCTGGCCGCTTTAGCGTTAAGCGGCGATACCGGCACGGTGTACAGCGAGGAATCCAGCGATAACGCAATCCCATTGAAAAAGCGCGACGTACCGATTATTCATCAACCAAGGCAATTTGCCAGCCGGATGCTATTCATGACCAACGGACAAGGAGCGCAATATGTTTCTGAGTAAGGTGCATATTCCTTGGCAGCAAGCGAAAAATTCTTATCAATACCATCAAGCCTTGTGGCGTTTGTTTCCAGGCTATGAAGACGCGGAAAGAGATTTTTTATTTCGCGTCGAACAAATCCAGGCCGGTGTTGGCGCTAGCGTGCTTCTGCAATCGTTACTCATGCCGGAAGGCGGCGATCAAAGCCCATTGATACTGGCTCAAAGAGAATTTGGTTTGAATGTGCCGAAAGGCCAACGCCTGCGGTTCCGGCTACGTGCCAATCCGATCAAAACTATCAAGGACAGCAACAAAGGAACGATTGAGAAGAAGGGTAAAACGTTTGTCAAAACCGTTCGGGTACCGTTGTTGCACGAAGAACAGCAACGGGCTTGGCTGGAGAGAAAGCTTCAGGATTTCGCAAAGCTGGAAACCTTGATTGTCCAGCCCGAACCTATGATCTACTTTCGTAAATCAAAAGAAGGCAGGAGCGGTAAAATCCAAACCGTTCTCTTCGACGGCGTACTAACAGTTATAGACGCAGAGGTTTTACAAGTACATGTTGCCCAAGGCATCGGCCCCGCCAAAGCCTTCGGCTGTGGCTTGCTTTCTGTTGCCAGAGTATAAGTATGAGCCGTCTCTGTGAGGACTCCGATGAAACTTAAAGTAATTATTCACGAAGCAGAAGAATCCGGTTACTGGGCCGAAGTACCGGCATTGCCGGGATGTGTGTCTCAAGGCGAGACTTTTGAAGAATTGCTGAACAATCTTGATGAGGCTATATCCGGTTGCTTAACAGTGGATTTGGTATCCGTAACGATGGATAGAAATGATCGTGTAATCGAAATTTCAGTGTAGACATGCATATTTTCACTTTGTCAAAATATTGTGTATGGCGAGAAAGTAATGCTATCCGAATTTTTCTTTTAACCGCCCGCAATCAACGATTAGGGTTTATGGTATAGTCCGTATGACAAGTCATACAATCAAGGTGACACTATGAGAATCAATGCCCGTTTAGACGAAATTCACGAACAAAAACTGCTTGCCATTCAGCAGGCGACTTCATTGAGCACGTCGGAAATCATCAAGCAGGCGCTGGATTTGCTGTATGAAAAAACGACTTTGAGCGATAAAGAAAAAAACCGGAAACTACTTGAGAAACTGTCGGGCATCGGCCACGGTCCGGCGGACGGCTCGGTCAATTATAAAAAATACGTAGCGGAATATTTGGATGAAAAATTCGATCATCGCTGATACAGGGTTCTGGTATGCCCTGATCTGCGAAGATGACGCATTTCATCAGCGCGCCATGGATGCGATGCAGGAGCTGAATGCTCCTTTGATATGCACATGGCCGGTCATCAGCGAAACGTGTTACTTATTGCAAGCCCGGGTTTCCTCTCAGGCTGCGTTCGAGTTTTTGTCGTCTGGCAATGAAGGATTGTATGAAGTCTATCCGATCAAAACCGAACAAATTCATCGACTGGTCAAGTTGATGCAAAAATACGCCGACCTGCCGATGGATTTGGCCGATGCCTCGCTGGTTCTGCTTGCCGAGGAGATCGGCCACGGACGTATTCTCTCGACCGACCGGCGCGACTTTAAAACCTACCGATGGAAAAACCACAAACCGTTTCAAAACCTGCTGCTGCCGGACGACTGATTCGGCTTCGATAAGAAACTCATGCCATGACCGATCTGCTGCAACAAATCGCCAAACTTGCCGAAAATGACCCTGATATTGCGGTCGTCTGGCTCTACGGTTCGCGCGCGAAAGGCAACGCCCATGCGTCCAGCGATTACGATCTGGCTGTAGCGTTTAATCGCTTTATCAAGGACGACCCGGTCGAAAAGCGGCTCCGGCCCGAGTGTTTGGCGCTGGACTGGCAACAGGCTTTGGGCCTGCATGATTTTCAGTTGTCCGTGGTGGACATCAATCAGGCGCCGATCCCTCTGGCTTTTGAAATCGTTCAGGCGGATAAGGTGATTTTTTGCCGCGATGAAGACCGGCTCTGGCTGGAAACGCTTCGCATTCATAGCCGCATGGAGCTGGATTATGCCTAAAGCCTATCTCGACTCGATCGAGCAACACAGCCGGGAATGCCGGGAAGATCTGGATGCCTTGTCTGTTATGGCCGCAGAGCGTCCATTCAGCCGGATTGAGCGGCGCGCTGCCGAACGGGCTTTGCAGGTATTGATAGAAGCCTGCATCGGAGCGGCAAAATTTTGGTTAAAGGCCGAACATCTTAACCTGCCGGTGGACGCCTACGAAAGTTTCGCCAAACTGGCCGAATTGCAAAAGATATCGCTGAATGAACTGAAGCAGTGGCGCAAAATTGTAGGTATGCGCAATGCATTGGTGCACGATTATCTGACTATCGACGCCGACTTGTTACGGACTGTTTTGGCCGAACGGTCGTATGATTTTCTGATCGATTTTATTTTGAAGGTCAAGCAGCAATGTACGCCTCAACACTAACCGAACAAGGTAATTCCTCATGCTGCCTCCGCTCAAACCTATCGCGATGAAAGAACGCGTATCGATGGTCTTTATCGAAAAAGGCCAGATCGACGTGAAAGACGGCGCCTTCGTCGTGATCGACGAAACCGGCATCCGCACCCATATTCCGGTCGGCAGCATTGCCTGCATCATGCTGGAGCCGGGCACCCGCGTTTCCCATCATGCCGCCGCGTTGGCGGCGAGGGCAGGGACCTTGCTGGTCTGGGTCGGCGAAGCGGGCGTCAGAGTCTATGCTTCGGGGCAGCCGGGCGGCGCGCGTTCCGACCGCCTGCTGTATCAGGCCAAACTGGCGCTGGACGATGCGGCGCGATTGAAAGTTGTGCGCAAGATGTACGAGATCCGCTTCGGCGAAAAACCGCCCGAGCGGCGCAGCGTGGAACAATTGCGCGGCATCGAAGGCGCCCGCGTCAAAAAAACCTACGAACTGCTGGCTAAACAGGCCGGCGTCCAATGGAAAGGCCGCCGCTACGACCCGACGGAATGGGATAACAGCGACATGGCGAACCGCTGCGTCAGCTCGGCCACCGCCTGTCTGTATGGCATCTGTGAAGCGGCGGTGCTGGCGGCGGGCTACGCGCCGGCGATCGGCTTCATCCATACCGGCAAGCCGCTGTCGTTCGTTTACGACATTGCCGATCTGTTCAAATTCGACGAGATCATTCCCCACGCCTTCAAAATCGCCGCGAAGAATAACCGCGATCCGGAGCGCGAAGTCCGGCTGATGTGCCGCGATGTTTTCCGGCAAAGCAAAATCCTGAGAAAAATCATTCCCACCATCGAAGAGGTACTGGCCGCCGGCGAGCTGGAGATTCCCAAAGCGGCCGAAGAATCGGTACTACCCGCCATTCCCAACCCCGAGAGCATCGGCGATGTTGGTCATCGTAGTTGAAAACGTCCCGCCCCGGTTGCGCGGCCGCCTGGCCGTCTGGCTGATCGAAATTCGCGCCGGCGTTTATGTCGGCGACTTGTCGGTCAGAGTCAGGGACATGATTTGGTCGCAAATCGAAAAGGGTATCGAAGACGGCAATGCCGTGATGGTTTGGTCTACCAATACCGAATCCGGATTCGATTTTATCACCCTGGGCAAAAACCGCCGACTTCCGGTCGAACTGGACGGATTGAAACTGGTTTCGTTTTATCCCGAGGAAGACCCGAAGGATCAAAATGCTCTTTAACAATTTAATCTTAATAAATTGGCAAAAAATCGGTAGAAATTTGAAGGCGATTATTTCGCTTTATTAACAATGTGATAAGATAAGTCCGTTCCCCACGAGCGTGGGGATGAACCGCAGGCGGTGTGGAAACATTCACATGCTGGAAACCGTTCCCCACGAGCGTGGGGATGAACCGCGGGCCTTGTCCTATACCGTCGATACATCAAGCCGTTCCCCACGAGCGTGGGGATGAACCGACGCCGTATAACGCAGAGCTAACCGGACCGCACCGTTCCCCACGAGCGTGGGGATGAACCGTCGTTCGATCTGCTGACGCGAAAGGCAGGTCCCCGTTCCCCACGAGCGTGGGGATGAACCGCCGCCGACGCAGGGCGCCGTATTCTAAGCAGTCCGTTCCCCACGAGCGTGGGGATGAACCGCTTACCACCGAACCTCCGGATCTTACCACCGAACCGTTCCCCACGAGCGTGGGGATGAACCGTATTCCAATTCTTTCGCATAGGCCGGATTAACCCGTTCCCCACGAGCGTGGGGATGAACCGGAACAGGGCGTAAATCTCCTGGTTACGGCGGGCCGTTCCCCACGAGCGTGGGGATGAACCGTAATCGATACCAACGGCCATAACAGCGGAGTACCGTTCCCCACGAGCGTGGGGATGAACCGTGGTTCCTATGAGCGTCTTGATTGAGGAAGGTCCGTTCCCCACGAGCGTGGGGATGAACCGTCACGGAAATATTGAGTGGCGACAACGTCGGCCCGTTCCCCACGAGCGTGGGGATGAACCGGCCATACCGGGCTGGGACACGATCAATACCCTCCGTTCCCCACGAGCGTGGGGATGAACCGCTGTTCATTCTGGCCAATGAGGTGTTGAGTCGCCGTTCCCCACGAGCGTGGGGATGAACCGACGCACTACGCAAAACCGCCACGGATCGGCATCCGTTCCCCACGAGCGTGGGGATGAACCGATAACGGTTTAATTTTGGTCATGTTAACTGCCCCGTTCCCCACGAGCGTGGGGATGAACCGTCCATCATGGCGATTTCACCTACAGTTTTACACCGTTCCCCACGAGCGTGGGGATGAACCGGCTTTGGCTTTAGATACGCCGATTCCAACTCCCCGTTCCCCACGAGCGTGGGGATGAACCGGGGGGCTGATGGCTCAGGTCATTCCATTGGCCCCGTTCCCCACGAGCGTGGGGATGAACCGTTGGTTATCAGCATTCAACGGACCTTGTACGGCCGTTCCCCACGAGCGTGGGGATGAACCGGCGTGCGCACGGGCGGCGGATATCTATTTTTCCCGTTCCCCACGAGCGTGGGGATGAACCGTCATCATCAACGGAACGGAATATCAGGGGGATCCGTTCCCCACGAGCGTGGGGATGAACCGCCAGATGGCGTAATGCCGAGCAGCTTAACCAGCCGTTCCCCACGAGCGTGGGGATGAACCGGCGAACGAGACCTATGCCAACGCGGTGAAGGTCCGTTCCCCACGAGCGTGGGGATGAACCGAAAATTAGCGCCGCCGTATTAGCAAAAGCATCCCGTTCCCCACGAGCGTGGGGATGAACCGGACACAGAGGAGTTTTTCCAGTTCAACACGCCCCGTTCCCCACGAGCGTGGGGATGAACCGCCAACAGCAAAGTCGGGCAGACGCTGTTTCAGCCGTTCCCCACGAGCGTGGGGATGAACCGGTGAAACTATGGGAATTCTCGCAACAATTTTACCGTTCCCCACGAGCGTGGGGATGAACCGAATAATAAAACCTTCATTACAAATATGTAATGCCGTTCCCCACGAGCGTGGGGATGAACCGAAAACCGAACCGGTAACCGAGGCACCCGTCGACCGTTCCCCACGAGCGTGGGGATGAACCGGCGAGGTCATCGGCGGGGCTGGCGGGAAATTGCCGTTCCCCACGAGCGTGGGGATGAACCGAAACAACCGGAAACTTACCACCTGACTTATTCCCGTTCCCCACGAGCGTGGGGATGAACCGCTGTAAATGTAATTACAGTAATTATCTTTTTCCCGTTCCCCACGAGCGTGGGGATGAACCGCCTTATCAACATGCGTAAATTTCCAATATCCCCCGTTCCCCACGAGCGTGGGGATGAACCGCCGGTAGTTATCCAGAAACTCGCCGAGCACCACCGTTCCCCACGAGCGTGGGGATGAACCGCAAAATCAAATCCCAATGACGTTTTCTAGATAACCGTTCCCCACGAGCGTGGGGATGAACCGGTATCTTTTTTCGATCAGAGCGCGAGGCTTGTCCGTTCCCCACGAGCGTGGGGATGAACCGGTACAGATTTAAATTTGTAGCAACGGGACAACCCGTTCCCCACGAGCGTGGGGATGAACCCAGAAAAAATCCGGCGGCGCCCTCGATTATCTGCCGTTCCCCACGAGCGTGGGGATGAACCGGCTTGGACTGTTCTGAACTCTTGATCTTTCATCCGTTCCCCACGAGCGTGGGGATGAACCGATGAACGCGAACGCCCAATTGCTTTATGACCACCGTTCCCCACGAGCGTGGGGATGAACCGCCGCGCATCGAGGATATGCACGCGCTTGGTCGACCGTTCCCCACGAGCGTGGGGATGAACCGAGAAAATTGGTTACATTGGCGCCAATGCCAAGCCGTTCCCCACGAGCGTGGGGATGAACCAGGCATTCAACGGGTAAGCGGAGGCAACATGAGCCGTTCCCCACGAGCGTGGGGATGAACCGGACATACAGAGGGCGCTGGGCGAGGTGAAAAGCCGTTCCCCACGAGCGTGGGGATGAACCGATTTATTTGAGATTGTCGCGGCTGCGGGAAAGCCGTTCCCCACGAGCGTGGGGATGAACCGAGTACGGGCGGGATTGTCCGGATTTAAAGCGCCCGTTCCCCACGAGCGTGGGGATGAACCGAGCGACGGGCAACAGATGGCAGCTTCGTTTACCCGTTCCCCACGAGCGTGGGGATGAACCGCGTATTGGGGGAGGACCGATCAAGGCCGGCAACCGTTCCCCACGAGCGTGGGGATGAACCGACCTCATTCATTGGCAAAACTGGCACATCTGGCCGTTCCCCACGAGCGTGGGGATGAACCGATCTATTAATTGCGGCCGCGATTGCAAGAAGCCCGTTCCCCACGAGCGTGGGGATGAACCGCACTCATTGCCCATTATCGTAACCGAATTAATCCCGTTCCCCACGAGCGTGGGGATGAACCGGCCGCGCAACTGGCCGAAGCCGAAAAAACCGGCCGTTCCCCACGAGCGTGGGGATGAACCGAATTCACGCTGCTCGTCGACCTCGAGCAGCGGCCGTTCCCCACGAGCGTGGGGATGAACCGACATGGCTGTGCTTAACAACAACAGCACGCAGCCGTTCCCCACGAGCGTGGGGATGAACCGTATTTTCTTTTCATCGGCCAGGGCGCGACCCACCGTTCCCCACGAGCGTGGGGATGAACCGCATCAGCAGGGACCATCGTCACGCATCACGCGCCGTTCCCCACGAGCGTGGGGATGAACCGTCGGCAATTAAAGCGCAGCATCCGGAGGCTCACCGTTCCCCACGAGCGTGGGGATGAACCGAACCCGTTGAGGTCATGCCTGAATAACGCCATCCGTTCCCCACGAGCGTGGGGATGAACCGCTCAGCGCTTTCCTCCTGAGCGGCCGCCAATTCCGTTCCCCACGAGCGTGGGGATGAACCGCCGGGACACCGGTTCCCAGCCATGCCTAGCCACCGTTCCCCACGAGCGTGGGGATGAACCGCATCCAGGGCTTTTGCCTGAGCCTTTAGCATCCCGTTCCCCACGAGCGTGGGGATGAACCGGCGGCGGCCGCGTTGTCGTTGGTCGCCGTGTACCGTTCCCCACGAGCGTGGGGATGAACCGACCGACGACAAAGACGAAAACCAATTCAACCACCGTTCCCCACGAGCGTGGGGATGAACCGCCGATCTTTTGAAAAAGGCGTTCGGAACGGATCCGTTCCCCACGAGCGTGGGGATGAACCGTTACTGATCAGATCCTATCTTCCGCCGGACAACCGTTCCCCACGAGCGTGGGGATGAACCGCACAAGCTGGCGTTCGAAGTGACCAGTCCGGACCGTTCCCCACGAGCGTGGGGATGAACCGTAGACGTGCCGTAAGCGCCTTGAATCAATTGTCCGTTCCCCACGAGCGTGGGGATGAACCGATTGAGTTTGCGCGATCGGCTGGAGAGCTAAACCGTTCCCCACGAGCGTGGGGATGAACCGAACTATGTCAGTTGGGCCTGGATTCTCCGTTGCCGTTCCCCACGAGCGTGGGGATGAACCGCAAAAAAAGCTACCTTGACCGCTCTGTCAGAACCGTTCCCCACGAGCGTGGGGATGAACCGCGTACTTATACATGGCTTAACAGTTCCGTTGTCCGTTCCCCACGAGCGTGGGGATGAACCGTAGTGGGTTTAGGTGAATATAATTTGTCTGAGCCGTTCCCCACGAGCGTGGGGATGAACCGTCGGTCTAAGAGGGTGTTTTTGCGGTGTTTTCCCGTTCCCCACGAGCGTGGGGATGAACCGGCACGGTGCCGCTGTTTGATGCGCCTGCAGACCCGTTCCCCACGAGCGTGGGGATGAACCGGATGTATATAATAATATGGTGGCGGTCGAGAACCGTTCCCCACGAGCGTGGGGATGAACCGCTAAACGAATACGACGAGGATGAAAAGCGGGTCCGTTCCCCACGAGCGTGGGGATGAACCGCCGCTGTTTTTGAGTTTAATACCATCATATTCCCGTTCCCCACGAGCGTGGGGATGAACCGTTTTTAGAGGCCATTAGGCGTGGCAAGGCGATCCGTTCCCCACGAGCGTGGGGATGAACCGCAAGTTACTTATTGCAAGAATGTTTTGCTGGTTCCGTTCCCCACGAGCGTGGGGATGAACCAGGTTCGTTCCAGCATTCCCATCTTTTTATGCCCCGTTCCCCACGAGCGTGGGGATGAACCGGATTAAAGCATGTAGCGCCTTGCGCCGCAATACCGTTCCCCACGAGCGTGGGGATGAACCGGTGTCAGGCATTCTGGCCAAAGGGACCAAGGCCCGTTCCCCACGAGCGTGGGGATGAACCGACCGCTAATGCCAAGACGGCTAATAAGATGGCCCGTTCCCCACGAGCGTGGGGATGAACCGCCATCGCGGCCAAAAACATCCAGGCCATCCAGCCGTTCCCCACGAGCGTGGGGATGAACCGCCGGCCCGCTTGCCGGACATTTCAAACCCCGTCCGTTCCCCACGAGCGTGGGGATGAACCGCAAAAACTGTTCACCTCGATGGAACTGACCTCCCGTTCCCCACGAGCGTGGGGATGAACCGAAGAAAATGCCCAAGTACAAAAACCAAAAGGTCCGTTCCCCACGAGCGTGGGGATGAACCGCCAGCCATTCTTGCTCTTCTTCGGACACGGCTCCGTTCCCCACGAGCGTGGGGATGAACCGATATAGATTGTATAAACTGAGACAAATGTCTCCCGTTCCCCACGAGCGTGGGGATGAACCGCAGACCATATCCCATAAATCCGGACTCCCCCTCCGTTCCCCACGAGCGTGGGGATGAACCGATCATACCGGCAACTTCCGTTTGAAGATACCCCCGTTCCCCACGAGCGTGGGGATGAACCGAGCGCGACGTAAAAGTTGGCCGGGCTCGATTCCCGTTCCCCACGAGCGTGGGGATGAACCGCCAGGCATGGCATCCGTTGGGATGGCAATGCGCCGTTCCCCACGAGCGTGGGGATGAACCGCAGCGCCTCTTCGATATCCGCTGCCGACTGGCCCGTTCCCCACGAGCGTGGGGATGAACCGTCATTCCTTCCGTTTTTCGCCAGTTACAGCACCCGTTCCCCACGAGCGTGGGGATGAACCGAACAATGGCAGGCAGCCAGGGCTAAGTGGGAGCCGTTCCCCACGAGCGTGGGGATGAACCGCCATATCCTGGATAGTGTGGTAACGAAGCCATCCGTTCCCCACGAGCGTGGGGATGAACCGGCGTCTCGTCCATCGCCAGTGCTTCGGCTTTCCCGTTCCCCACGAGCGTGGGGATGAACCGGCAACCACCTGGGATCATCGATTAAAGTCCTTCCGTTCCCCACGAGCGTGGGGATGAACCGTAAAATTTGATCAGTGCCGTCCGACAACGCCGCCGTTCCCCACGAGCGTGGGGATGAACCGCTCTTGAATCCTTTATCGATGTGGCTGATTATCCGTTCCCCACGAGCGTGGGGATGAACCGTATACATAGCATTGGCATGTTTCAGTGACATCCCGTTCCCCACGAGCGTGGGGATGAACCGAAGTTTTGTTTGATGGGTGCAACCGATGAAGACCGTTCCCCACGAGCGTGGGGATGAACCGGCATTACAAACGATGCGCTAGATGGCGGATGGCCGTTCCCCACGAGCGTGGGGATGAACCGATGCTCCAGAAAACCGCGCTCGATTTCAGCATCCGTTCCCCACGAGCGTGGGGATGAACCGTTCCGTGCCGAGACTGGTGCTGATCGCGTCCACCCGTTCCCCACGAGCGTGGGGATGAACCGACATAGAACAATCTCAACAAACGGATAATATTCCGTTCCCCACGAGCGTGGGGATGAACCAGGACCAATCGATAACCTGTTGCGCGGTAATGCCCGTTCCCCACGAGCGTGGGGATGAACCGAATTTCAATTTGTTGATCGACGTCGCCAAGACCCGTTCCCCACGAGCGTGGGGATGAACCGTAGACGTGCCGTAAGCGCCTTGAATCAATTGTCCGTTCCCCACGAGCGTGGGGATGAACCGGCCAATGTCTCTAGGTTCTGCGCCTGATTTATCCGTTCCCCACGAGCGTGGGGATGAACCGTAATTATCTGCTGGCATCGGGACATCCAGAGACCGTTCCCCACGAGCGTGGGGATGAACCGTATAAATGGCGGGCCAATGGCAAATGCAAAACCCGTTCCCCACGAGCGTGGGGATGAACCGAAAAACGATGTCATGTATCTGATTCTCGGGTCCCGTTCCCCACGAGCGTGGGGATGAACCGATCGATTGCCAGTTGTTCTTTTAAAGCAACGTCCGTTCCCCACGAGCGTGGGGATGAACCGACGTTGAATTTATAAACTGCGATGTTTGTCTTCCGTTCCCCACGAGCGTGGGGATGAACCGATATCCGCATGGCAGGACAAAAAAGAAATTGCCCGTTCCCCACGAGCGTGGGGATGAACCGTCCGCTCTGCGCGTTGATCGGTGGTGGTATCGCCGTTCCCCACGAGCGTGGGGATGAACCGGGTACGCACGGGACCGCGTCCGGAGCGTCCAGCCGTTCCCCACGAGCGTGGGGATGAACCGGTAACGGTTACAGTTGCAGATTCACTAGCTCCCCGTTCCCCACGAGCGTGGGGATGAACCGCAATAAGTGTGCCATTCGGAAAAGTGTGATAGCCGTTCCCCACGAGCGTGGGGATGAACCGATTTTATTCCAATAATTGTTTTGTAGGATACTCCGTTCCCCACGAGCGTGGGGATGAACCGGCAAACTTATGGATATGATCCATGAGTTACAGCCGTTCCCCACGAGCGTGGGGATGAACCGCACAAACTCTGAGTAATATTAGTTTAACCCAACCGTTCCCCACGAGCGTGGGGATGAACCGAAGCAAACCCTGTGCCAATATTTAAATTGGCACCGTTCCCCACGAGCGTGGGGATGAACCGGCAACCCCGTATATGAATCAATCGGTTCGGCGCCGTTCCCCACGAGCGTGGGGATGAACCGTCATCGGAACGCCAGTTCCAGACATTGCAATGCCGTTCCCCACGAGCGTGGGGATGAACCGTATGAGATATTGTTATATCCCAAAAATCTTCTCCGTTCCCCACGAGCGTGGGGATGAACCGCTTTGCGTGGCAGCAATATTATTAAGATTAAGCCGTTCCCCACGAGCGTGGGGATGAACCGAAATTCAGGATCAAATTAACGCCTATTACAATCCGTTCCCCACGAGCGTGGGGATGAACCGTCGGCAGTAGTTAGGGATTGTGCTTGTTCTGTCCGTTCCCCACGAGCGTGGGGATGAACCGTAGTGGTACTAGTAGTCAGTCAATTTAAATCAAAAGGATATATTGGGCTTGTAAGTCACTCTATAGTGGCATTGATGGTTACTGATTGAGGTCAAGCAATGCCAGCTCTTAAATACAAAGTCAATCTGACTGAAGACGAAAAGCGTGGCTTGGAAGCCATGATCAACAAAGGAAAAGCCGCGGCACGCCATCTGACACGCGCGCGAATTTTATTAAAAGCGGCAGCGGGTATTCAGGATAAAGACATTATCCAAGCTTTGGGTGTCTCGGAATCAATGGTGTTGACGACGCGCCAACGGTGTGTGGAAGAAGGCCCGGAAGCCGCCCTGAAAGAACGCCCCCGTCCAGGACGTGCCCCAAAACTGACGGAGAAGCAGGCCGCCCATATTATCGCCTTGGCTTGTAGTGAGGCGCCGACAGGGCATGATCACTGGACCTTGCGGTTGTTGGCGGACAAAGTGGTGGAATTAGCGTATGCCGACCGTTGCAGCTATGAAACCATCCGTCAGCTTTTAAAAAAACACTCTCAAACCCTGGCAGAAGCAAGAGTGGTGCATTCCCGAGGTGAGTGCTGAATTTGTCGCGGCGATGGAAGACGTGCTGGACCTTTATGAAGAACCCTACGATCCGTTGCGCCCGGTTGTGTGTTTCGACGAAAGTCCGAAGCAACTCATTGCGGAAGTCCGCCAACCTCTCCCGCCTGAGCCCGGTCAACCGGCCCGCTATGACACCGGCTATGAACGGAAAGGCGTCTGCGATTTGATGATGATCTGCGAACCTAAACGCGGTTTTCGGCAGGTGGACATCACCGCGCGGCGGACCAAAATCGAATTCGCGCACAGCATGAAGCATATCGCTGAACTTTATCCGGACGCGGCGGTGATCCGGGTGGTGCTGGACAATCTGAATACCCATAAAATGGCGTCTTTGTATGAAGCCTTTCCAGCAGAGCAAGCCCGTGAATTGGCGCGACGGCTGGAGTTCCACTACACGCCCAAGCATGGCAGTTGGCTAAACATCGCTGAGATCGAACTGGCCGTCTTGTCGAACATGTGTTTATCACAGCGGATACCGGACACAGAGAGCCTCCGGCGTGAGGTCGAAGCCAATATCCTACCGCGCAACACCAAGGCGACGCCCGTCAATTGGCGATTTACGACGCAACAGGCACGACGTAAACTGGCTCGCCTGTATCCTTGTGTTTCTTCGTGACTGACTACTAGTAGTAGTAGTTCCATCGGGACCGTTCCCCACGAGCGTGGGGATGAACCGCCGCCTTAGCATCATCAGGCAACGTATAATAACCGTTCCCCACGAGCGTGGGGATGAACCGCAAATCAGCTCCGCCGCGATATTGCCCACGTTCCGTTCCCCACGAGCGTGGGGATGAACCGAATAAAATCTTTGTAGGTTTCTAATGGAATCACCGTTCCCCACGAGCGTGGGGATGAACCGCCGTTATGTTTAATCCGGTTGCTAAGATGATACCGTTCCCCACGAGCGTGGGGATGAACCGGAATTGTTATATTTTATTTGTTGATTCCACGACCGTTCCCCACGAGCGTGGGGATGAACCGCAAAGTAACGGGAATAATATTTTCCCGTTTCTCCGTTCCCCACGAGCGTGGGGATGAACCGCAAGCTATTTGCTTGAATATCCAGCTCTTTGTCCGTTCCCCACGAGCGTGGGGATGAACCGCCCCATTCCATAACAGGGCTTTCTCTGGCTTCCCGTTCCCCACGAGCGTGGGGATGAACCGCCATTGGTTCTATAGATCACACCGACACAGGACCGTTCCCCACGAGCGTGGGGATGAACCGTGATCCGCATCCTGGTGACTCCGAACAAAGCCCCGTTCCCCACGAGCGTGGGGATGAACCGGCGTTTGCCGTGCCGGATGATAAAAAGGCCTACCGTTCCCCACGAGCGTGGGGATGAACCGAATTTCGTTTTCCTGGCCGAGAATGTTAGCGACCGTTCCCCACGAGCGTGGGGATGAACCGCGTCCCGGCATAAAGCCGAGGGCATGACAACCCCGTTCCCCAAGAGCGTGGGGATGAACCGACTGAAGGTCAGGCGAAAGCTGCCCATTGCTGCCGTTCCCCACGAGCGTGGGGATGAACCGGCAGGCGTGTTGCGACTAACCTTGACCTGAATCCGTTCCCCACGAGCGTGGGGATGAACCGGCGGCGATACCTACCGCGTGCCGCTGGGAAAAATAAACTGCAAGTGACCGGAGACGGGCCTTTTGGACTGGTTTACGGTAATCTGGCCGGGGATCCGGTGAATTCCGTGGCGCATTTGTTGCGCATGGGTTCCGGGGAAGTTCCGCGAGCGGGATCGAATCCGATGGCCGGAGATATCAGTTTAGTGGCCGGATTCCCAGTTATACAAGGCGTAGGGGATATGGATTGATGCACATCGATGCGCACGGCCGGAACGACGTGCTGAATTGATTACCTTCGCTATTGACCGAAAGCGTGCCGTATTCGCGTCTATAGGTATTAAAAAAGGATTGCAACCTAAAGACGGTGAGAAAGTCCGTTACTACCTCGGCGATGGGGATTATGAGGCGTAGATAAGGCAAAATTTTGACAATTTGCCAACCGCCGATTGGGCGCACACGTCGTATGCTATCGACCTAGAAAATAGGCTGCCCATGGGACCTGTGCGGTCAACGTCACCACCATCAACCGCGGCGCGTCCACGGGCAGCCCAAAGAACGGGGCAGCGCAGCCCCCACCGAGAATATATCACGAAACCCGCGCGCCTACGAAAACTTGATGACCGAAGAACAATTCGGCCTTCTCGACGAAGCTTGAGCACTGCACCGGTTGCGCAAGGAAAACTTGGAATCCGGGCCGGCCTTCGGGCTGACGCAAGTGGGACGAGATGGCCTGTCGGCCTTGCAGGGCGCGGAAATACCGAAGGCATTCTTTAACAGCAAGTCCAGTCAGGCGGCCGACATTGAGCAATTTCGCAAAGCCTTCCCGGGACAGAATGACGTCTGGAAAGCTCTGAAAAACTATGCACTCAGCGATTTGAAGCAAGCGGCAACCAAATCTAATAGCGTTCTGTCGGACGCCAATCTGCAAAACTGTATGAAATACCGATCGAGTGCCTTAAAAGGCTTGTTGACGGACAAGCAACTGGACGAATTGAGAGCCGTCGCGGCGGACGTCCGGCGGAGCTGAAATCCAGTTCCCTACGAGTATGGGGATGAGACTTGATAATCCGTCCATATGGAACGGTCGGATTGTGCCAGTCTGTCTCTTGACGGAAAGAAAATGAGAGTAAAAAATTTAGAGATGGCAATGTCGAGCAGATAGTGAACCTGGCTTTCTGCTCAAATATTATTCATCGCAAGCTGAAATTTGATTGTCGTTGGAAAACACGGATAACCTAGTAGCGTACCAAACTTGCTTTGATAAATAGTTAATGTAATATTTCAATTTCCTGTATCAAACCAATGAAACTAAAATACTTACCCTATGCCAGCAAAAAATATCGCGTAAAACTGACTGAAACCGAACGAAGTGAGCTACTGGGGTTGCTCAATAAAGGCCGCGCATCGTCACGGAGTGTTGGTGTATTCCCCCGCAAGCGAATGCCGATTTTGTTTGCGCGATGGAAGATGTTTTAGAAACGTATCATCGAAGCTATACCGAGGACGAAGTGTTGGTTTGCCTGGATGAAACCAGCAAGCAGCATATTAAAGAAACACGAACCCCGTTGCCCGCCAGGCCCGGCGAACCCGAGAAACAGGATTTTGAATAGGAACGTAACGGCGTCAGCCATTTATTTATGTTGTTTGCACCCCTTGAGGGATGGCGAAACGTGAAGGTGACAGATCATCACACCCGGGAGGATTGGGCGCGGGTGATCAAAGAATTAGTCGATGAGCATTTTCCTGAAAAGAAGATCGTCCTGGTGATGGATAACCTGAATACCCATAAGGTCAGTTCCCTTTACGCCGCATTCAAACCGGAAGAAGCGCGCAGAATTGCGGAACGGATTGAGATTCACTATACCCCAAAGCATGGCAGTTGGTTGGATATGGCGGAGATAGAAATTGGCGTTATGGTTAGGCAATGCCTGAACCGGCGCATACCCGATCAAGACGCGTTAAAGCGTGAAATAAAGGCTTGGCAAGATCAACGGAATCAGAGGGGGGGTATGTGGATTGGCGGTTTACGACTCAAGATGCTCGGGTGAAATTAAAATCCCTCTATCCAGCAATATAAGCTTGGCGGACTACTAGGATAGATGCTGCGATGAATCGGTATTGCTTTTTTAAAGGCGAATTCGATAGTTTTTTAAAAGCTGAAAAGACAAAGGAGGCCCCCCTCGTTATTTTTTCCATCCTCCTCATCTTTCCGATAAGCGTCAAGACTCCTTTTGCAGCACTTCGCCAATTACAGGCCACCTTCTAAGCAGCTTCTTCCTTGGATTTGTCGGGTTTTTGGGTGACTTTTTGCAGCGGTTCGGAATTGGAGAAAGCCACTTTTCTTTGCTCGAGGAAATCGATCCGTTTTTGCACCTTGCGGCGGTCGCCGCCGCTGCGGCCGCTGTCCTTGACCTTCTGATCGCTATGGCGCCGGTCCACGTACTGGATTTCATAGGTGCTGCGCAGATAGCGCGCCAGCTCCTGCTCGCGTCCCGCCGCGCCTTTTTCTTCGAGCATGATGTGGTAGATGATCTCGATGCCCTTGGCCAGGGTGTTCCAGTCGAAATTGCCCTGCAGGGTGATTTTGGCCTGGGCGCCCAGGATGTCCCGCAGATCCTTGCGCTGCAACAAAAAGGCGATGCCGGCGCCGAGACTGTCGTGATCGTGGTCCGGCGCCAGATAGGCGTTGAACATGTGGTGCAGCCCTTTGCCGCCGCCCTCGAAACTGACGATGGCCTTGCCCGCCGCCATGTAATTCAACAGCTTGACCGGATGGCCGGGACACTCGGGCCGCGGCACCACGGTCACGTCCGCGGCCGCCAGATAGTCCGGCAGATCCTCCAGCGCCACCGGATAGGCGAACACCAGCCGTTTCTCGATGCCCAGTTCCTGCGCCAGCGCCAGATACTCCTGCTGATGGCCTTTGTGCAGGATGTTGCAGGCGATCATCAGCATCGCGTCCGGGCATTCCTGCAGCGTGCGCTGCATCGCTTTCAGCAGATAATCCAGCCGCTGAAACTGATCCAGAGTGCCGGTGTACATGACCAGAGGCTTGCTGCCGATGCCGTGCTTGGCCCGCACTTTGGCGCCGTTGCCGTGCGCGAACATGTCCAGATTGACCCCGGCCGGCACCACCTTCAGGCGCGCCGCCGCCACCCCTTTGTCCAGCAGGAATTCCTTCAGGCTGTCCGACACCATGGTCACATAGTCGCCGGTTCTCGGCACCAGCACGTCCAGCAGCTTGCCCAGAAACACCGCCAGTGCCCGCGGCTTGATGAAGTTGTAGGTGGGCAACTCGTCGGCCATGCTGTTGACCGCGTTGTACAGCATCGGCCGGCCGGTCAACAGCTTGCCCAGCCAGCCGATCAGNGCGCCTTCGTAGTTGTGGGCGTGGATCACGTCGACCTTGTGTTTCCGGATCAGCCCCACCAGTTTCAGCACCATCAGCGGGTCGTAGATGAATTTTTCCCAGGCCGGCCCCACCTTGATTTCGTTGGACTTTAAAAACGGCGCCCGCACCCGGTGAATGGAAACGCCTTCGACCGGAATGTCCTGCCGGATCGGATAGGTCAGAATGTGCACCGTATGGCCCTGCCGCACCAGGGCTTCCGACATTTCCCGGATCGACGCCGGGGAGCCGTGATTGGCGGGAAACGGACAGGCGGCAACCATCACAATCGTGAGCTTTCGACCCGCATGGCAATCTGTTGAACGAATAGACATTTTAAACTCTCCTTGGTTTGATTTGATCAAAGATACAGTTTGTTCATCTGGAAGAATCCGGGCATAACCCATATCAATTAATTTCAATTGTTTACGTTAATCTGGAACTGCCCTTTATTATCCTTATTCAATAAATCACCCTGCTGCAAAATCGCTTTAATTTAAAAAATGTAATCGATCCGTCTGTTTTTGTTATTTTGTTTATTCGAGTTCGGCATTTTTCTTGCTATTTGAGGCTTTCACTCAATAAAGCTATCGGATTTATCAAGGATTTGTCAACTGATTTATTTAGTTAGTCCTCAAAATGGCTGAGCAAAGAATATTGTTCTTAAAAGTTTTCGGTTTTAAGTGAAGTTGAAACTTATGTTGATTATCAATTTATAGAAATTTTTTACGGCCTACATCTAGCGAATGTCCCGACATTTCAAAGAAAAATATCCCGTGTGGATGCGGATTAATTGGGATATTTGTCCTATTGGTCTAGGATGAACGCTGAATTAGCGGCGCCGGCGAGATCGTCTGTATCAAGTCTTTAAGAGGTGAGAGAGGGTGATACAGTTTTTCAGTCGGCTAATCGGTCGATATGATTGGAATCAGGCGACGGTGAGAAAAGCTGACTGCGATACCGCTAAGTCCCATTTGCTTGGCCTCTTCCCGAACTATCCGGCCTCGAGCGGCGAGACTGGCTCCGCCAGGCAGACGGACCAAGGCAAATAAACTCATGCCGACGTGCAGTGCATAAGGAAGCTGGAGATATAATCCGCCTTCGCTGATATTGTCGGCCAGAGTATGCATTTCAAAAAGTTGACCGGAAGCAGTAATGCCTCTTACTCTGACTGGGAAAATTCCCTTCAGGCGCTTCTCGGCCCTACGCTCAACATCACTATGATTGGAATCTGTCATATTTGGGCATGATTTAGGGTGAGTTTCCGGCTATTGTGGCAAATTTCATGCGTGCAGTCATGAGTCAATTATCACGATAAATCACTGAATCATTTATCCGCAATCCGATAGGATGGGACAAAACGCCTTGTCGATAGGGGAGCTCCGAAATGCCACTTACCGATTGTTTACAGCAAATAATTGCTAATAATAGATTGAAGAAAACACAGAAAAGGCAGGAGAAGGGCAGGCAGAGGGGACTGTCCATGTCTTGCTACAGGTCGGGGGATAACAAGCCGAAGTGGGACGCGCGCACCACCAGTTCGACGTGACTGGAAACGCCCAATTTGCTGTATATGATGACCAATTGATTTCTCACCGTTTTTTCGCTGATAAAAAGCTGTCCTGAAATTTTTTTAGCGCCCCAGCCTTTGGCTGCCAGACGGGCGATGGAGAGTTCGCGAGGAGTCAGTAAATTGGTTTTGGGTTTGTTGTCGGGCTCGTTTGCCGGGGAGGGACGGTTAAAGTCTCGCAGCATTTCGGCGGCAAGCGACCGGTTAAGCCATACTTCGCCGGAACAGACGCTGCGAATGGCTTTCAGCAGCATGGAATTCGGCTGATTTTTCGTAAAAATCCCCATGGCGCCGATGCGCAAGGCCAACAGATGCTTGTCGCGGCTTTCGCAGGCGGTCAATATCAGGATTTTGGAAGCCGGACTGGCCGATTGAAGTTCGGGAATACGCGGGGTGGTTTCGCCGTCCTTCAGGATCATGTTCAGCAGGATTAAATCGGGAGTGGCCTGCCTGGCTAGACGAAGGGCATCGGCAAAATTGTCGGCTTGTTCGACCAACTCCAGGTCGGCATCGGTTTGAAATAACGCGCCAATTCCTGTCCGGATCAATTCGTGATCTTCAGCTAATAGTACCCGGATTGGGCCGTTTTCTTTCATAAGTTTTTAGAAATGATATGATTATGAATGAAGTTAAACAGCAGCCAATGACCAGCTAATACTGTAAGATTTTTGGCCTATATTAATTAATTAGGGGGCAAATGTCCATATTCCACTGGCAGGAAGTTCTTTCCTGAGAGGTAATAAATGAATTACTTTTCAAGCGCTTCATGGTTTAATGAGAGTATAGTTTGTCCGGCGTATTTTGTATTGAGTACCGGTAAAAAAGCTGTTTTATGGCCAGTGGTGTATAGAATTGAATCATATGAAAGAAATGTTTGATGTCGTCATCGTAGGCGGGGGCATGGTCGGGGCGGCGGTAGCTTGCAGCCTGGGCGGCAGTTCGTTAAAGGTAGCTCTAATCGAGAGTTCGCCGCCGGAACCTTTTTCCGAGGATCAGCCGCACGATTTGAGGGTGTCGGCGCTCAGTATCGCATCGAAGACCATTCTGGACACCGTAGGCGCTTGGCAAGGCGTCGAAACTCGACGGTCGTGCCCGTTTCGGCGGATGCGGGTTTGGGAAACGGCGGGAGACACGGAGTTTTGCAGCGACGATATCGGCCAGCCGGCGTTGGGTTATATTGTCGAAAATCGAGTCACTCAACTGGCCTTGCTCGAACGGTTACAGGATTTCGCCAATGTCGAGAGAATCTTTCAAGTTCCCGTTAAAACCATCGATTACCGGCCCGATCGGCCGACCGATCTGGAACTGGCCGATGGGCGCCTGTTGTCGGCCAAAGTTCTGGTCGCGGCCGACGGCGGTCAGTCGAGGGTCAGGCAAACGGTGGGCCTGGGCGTGACCAGTTGGGATTACAAACAACATGCTCTGGTGATTTACATTGAAACGGCTTACGGTCAGCAGGATATTACCTGGCAACGCTTTGTGCCGACCGGTCCTCAGGCTTTCTTGCCGTTGACCGGACCTTACGGCTCGATCGTCTGGTACCACTCTCCGGATGAAATCAGACGTCTTAAGGCTTTATCCGACGAGGCGTTATTAAAGGAACTGGTAGCCGCTTTTCCCGATTGTCTCGGAAAAGTCAACAAGGTCCTGGGCCGGGCCAGTTTTCCGTTGAAACGTCAGCATGCTCAGGATTATGTCAAAACCGGCGTCGTTCTGGTCGGCGATGCGGCGCACATGATCAATCCTCTGGCGGGGCAGGGGGTGAATATCGGCTTGCTGGATGCGGCGGCTCTGGCCGAAGTGCTGATCGAGGCGCATGGAAAAGGGCACGATATCCGGGACTTGTCGGTTTTGAAGCGTTACGAAGCCGTGCGTAAAAACGAAAACCTGAAAATGATGACGGTGATGGACGCTTTTTATCGGGTGTTCAGCAATCGTCTGCTGCCGCTCAAATTTATCCGGAATCTAGGCTTGGGTTTGGCCGAGCGGATCATTCCGGCCAAGACTAAAGTCATGCGTGCCGCCATGGGGCTGGAAGGCAATCTGCCCAAGCTGGCCCGGGGCAAGCCGATCGTTTGATTTATTAGAGCCTTTTCGGCTCGCGTGTCCGGCCTCCGGCAAGCGATAGGAAACGTTCTAATCAAACCTTAGTCCTGGGTATCCAGAATTTCTTCAAAATAACGCTGATAGGCCATGGCCATCGTGTGCAGGCGAAACGCTTGTTCTATTTTGATGCGGTTATAGAGCCCCATTTCCTCTCGTAGCCGGCTGTCTTCAGCCAGCCGATGAATGCCGGAAACAAATGAGTCAATATGTCCTACCGGACATAAAAAGCCGCCTTTGTCCTGATCGATCAATTCCGGAAGCGAGGAGCAGTCCGAGGCGACGACCGGCAGGCCACAGGCCATGGCTTCGGCGACTGCCAGACCGAAGCCTTCCCTGACGGTCGGAAACAGCAGAAGATCGGCTTGCCGATAAAGTTCCGGCATGTCGCTATGGGGCACCGACCCCAGGCATTCAAGGCGCGGATGAGAAGGCAGTTTCGTTCGAGGCAATAAGCCGGAAGTATATTGGATAAGAATGTTGCGGTTGAGTTTTTCGGCTATCGGTAATAACCATTGAGCTCCTTTGCCTGATTTTAAATTGCCGCTGAACAGCACTCTCACGACGCCCGATCGATTTTTTCTATCGGAGGGCGGGGTAAATAAAGTCTCGTCCACGCCGTTATAAATGACCCGAATGTCCTTTTCAATGTTGAGTTCCCGCCCGGCGAGATCGGCAATGAAGCGGCTGACCGCAGTGATGCCGGTCGATACGGCGCCGGCCGCCTTCGTGAACCAGTACAGATCGGTTCGCCTATGCAGATTCTGAAAAAAACTGCCATAGGCTTGCAGATCGTCATCCAGCATATAGCCGTGAAACGTGGTCACCAACGGAACTTGATTTCTTAGGTGAAAGAGCCCGTAATCGGCCGGCGTGTGGATGAGTCGGGCCGGCTTGAAACGGCCGACGGAAACTAACGAAGGCGGGCAAAGCGTTCTATAAGGGTGATAAGGCACCACTTGATAATCAAGCAATTTTTTTTCGAGACTTTTGTGCAAAACATAAGCCCCATTGCCTGTTGCTACCGGACTGATAATCATGATCGGGAGGTAGACAAAATTTGCCGGGCGCGCCTATACCACATGTACAGTAGCCAGTACATCCGATAAACGGTTGACATGGCGAAAGAACGGCAATTCTTTATGTGCGCTGTTCTTTCTTCGTCCAGGCGCTTCAACAGACTGGGCCAGTCTTTACGGGCGCTGACGCCGGTATCGCCCATGACGGTAATCGCTAAAGGATGAGAGTGGGCATGGAGGCCGTATCGATAGGCTCTAAGAAAAAAATCAAAATCCATGGCTATCTTGAAACCGGTATCGAAGCCGCCGATGCGCTCGAAAACATCGCGCTTGCAGAGAGTGCCTTGATGATAGACGCCGGTTTTAAAATTCATCCAGAAATTAAAGCCGCGGGGAGACAGGCGTTTTCTGGAATGTCCGTAGAAAATGTCAAACAGAACGATATCCTGGCCATCAAGAAACTCGGCGGCTTTTTCCAGGCTGGTGCTTTCGGACAGAAAATCGTCCGCGTGAATGAAAAGGACATAATCGCCCGTGGCGCGGCTGAGCCCTTTATTCATGGCATCGGCAATCCCTTGATCCGGTTCACTGACCCAGTAGTTGATCGCCTGCCGATGACGGCGAATAATTTCCACAGTGCCGTCGGATGACCCGCCGTCAATGAGGATGAATTCGATGGGACGATAGGTTTGCCCGATGACGCTCAGGATCGTCTGTTCGATGGATGCGGCTCCGTTATACACGACGGTAATGATCGAAATGACAGGACGGTCGGCTTTAAAAGTTTTCTGTTCGCCTGAACTGCCGAGAGGCACGGGTTGCAGGAGTGATGGCCCGCTGCCGGTGTCGTGTCCGGAAAACAGGGCGATTCTCGGCGGCGTTTTCGATCGTAAACTCATTCGGGTATCCGGTTTTTGTACTATGATTCCGTTAGGCTGAACGGCAAAATTCTTAAAGTCGGCGCAAATTGATTATGAAACCGAATTTTTTGCCGGAAAAAAGCAGTCATCAAAAGATGTTTAAATCGACCCGAAGCGAATGCTTTTAGAAATTCCATTAAGTTCCGGTTCGTAACAGTATAGTTTCAATTCCGATCAAGAGTCCTTATCGTTTGCGTCCCGACAAAAGCCGAACCCAATCCGGAATACTTATTATTCACCCGGAAGGAAACTCGTTCAACAATCCCACCCTCAAGAGTCTGATCGACTTGTTCGTCAGCCTGGGGATTCCGGTCGATCTACGCTATGGGGTTTCCGACGCGCCGATGCCTGCCGGTTACGACGGCGTGAAGTTGTTGCCGTACGGAAAATTCCATAAATTCATCCGCGCCGTCATTCTGGAAAATCTTTGCTTTATTCCATTGATCGGGCTGGTAGTCGCCTTGGACGACTTATTGCTGTACGGGAATTACCGGCTGGTCCTGGGCGTCGACCGGGAAGGATTGATACAGGCCGGACTGCTTCACCGGATGAAGAAAATCCCCTATGTTTTTTTATCTTTCGAAATTCAGTTCGGCGATGAAACCTCCAGGCGTTTCAAAGCTCCGGAAATCAAAGCGTCCAGGGATGCTGCCGCCTGGCTGGTTCAGGATGAGGTGCGCGCCCGTCTTCTGGTCGAAGAAAACAAACTGGATCCTGTTAAAAAAATCGTGCTGCCTCTGGCGTCGGTCGGCCACGCCGAAGCGTCTTCGTCGAGGCTGAGAGACCGGCTCGGCATTCCCAATGAAAAAAAAGTCGCGATTACGTTGGGCTCCATTACCGCCTGGTCCATGGCCGCCGATATTATCAAAAGCGCGACTTCCTGGCCGGAGGATTGGGTATTGATCGTGCATGACCGTTACGGCAAAACTTCCAGGCGGTTACAGGACATTCTGCCAGCCATAGAACCCTATCTGAACAACAAGATTTATATCAGCGACGAGGCCAGCCTGATGGTGGACGATCTGGGCAACATTCTTGCCGGCGTTTCAGTGGGACTGGCTTTTTATCGGCCCGTTTGGGACTGTCCATCGTCCGGAAAGAACATTCAATACCTTGGGCTGGCTTCCGGAAAAATCAGCACCTATTTACGCTACGGCATACCGGTTATCGTCAACGAGATAGGGCTTTACGCGGAGGAAGCCCAAAAACATCGTTTTGGCCTGGCGGTCGAGGATGCCGACCGGATCGGAAGCCGGCTTGATGAAGTCGACCGGCCGAGCTACCGCGAAAATGCCAAACGGTATTTCAGGGAAACCCTGGATTTTAAGCTGCATGAAGACAAGATCCTGAATTGCCTGAAAGAAAATAAGGCGTTATGAACGCCGGGCGACGGCACAGGCATTCCAACTGTCGAAGCCCGGCGCGGTGGTTTTCATCCAGGCATGGCTGCCGATCAGTTCCATGCCGTGCCGGGCCAACAGCAGTTCGATCTCGGGGATGAATAAATACCGCATCGAGTGGGTTTCCCTGATGGTTTCCAGCTTTCCATCGGGTTTGCGTTCGATCAGCAGTTCGTAGTTGACGTCGACGATGTTCTTGTCGACATGAACTACGGGTTCGGCAATCCGCGTAAGGCGGACGTCTTTATCTTCGAAGCGCTGTACCCGGACTTCGGGCAATTGCCGGATGACCGCAGGCCCGTACCAGAAATCAAACAGCAGTATGCCGCCGTCGGCCAGATGGGCGGCGGCGGTAGCGACGGCAGCGGAAAGGTCGTCATTCGTCGTCTGGTAACTGAAGACATGAAACAGCGACACCACGGCATCGAAGCGTTTTTCCAGCCGGATGGTGCGGATGTCGCCCTGCGTGAAATTTAACCTGGCGCGAAGTTCCTGGGACATGACGGTTTTTTTCGATTCGGCTGCCTTCAGCATGTTCGGGCTTAAATCCACGCCATGCACTGCGTGTCCCAGTCTGGCGAAGTGCTCGGCGTGGCTGCCGGTGCCGCAGCCGAGTTCCAATAGGTTCGTGCCGCGAGATCCATGACACCGAAGGTGCGACAGGGCATAGCCGGCTTCCGAGGCATAGTCTTTTTCTTTATAAAATAGCTCGTAATAGTCGGCATAGCCGTCAAAAGCACTCATATGACAAATCCGTATAAGCTGTTTTCGGGGGATAAGATCTCGATTCCGGCCTTCTATCGGTTGTGCAGAATACTTTTTACCTGATCGGCCACCTGTCCGATCTGATTTTCGCTCAAAGCCAGACCGCTCGGAAGATAAAAGCCTTGTTCGGCCAGGTTTTCCGCAACCGGATAACTTTCTTGCTCGAACCAGCCCTTATTCAGCAATACCGGCTGCCGGTGCATGGGCCAGAAGAACGGGCGGGTTCCCACGCCGTTGAGCGACAGCCTTTGCATGGCCGATGCAGCATCGATCCCTAGGGTTTTATCCAGGACCAGGCCGAACACCCAGTAGATATTTTCGGCGAATTCCGTTCTTGTTAACGGTAATTGCACGCCGGGCACATCCTGCAGGAGTTCATGATAGCGCCGGCCGATGAAGCGTTTTCTGGCCACGAACTCATCGAGACGCTCCAGCTGCGCCAGCCCGAGCGCGGCCTGGAGATTGGTCATGCGGTAATTCCAGCCGAGATGTTCGTGGACAAAGCGCTTGCCCGGCTGGAAACAGAGGTTTCTCAAACTGCGCGCCCGCTCGGCGAGTTCCTCGTCGTCGGTGGCCATCATGCCGCCTTCGCCGGTGGTAATGTGTTTATTAGGATAAAAGCTGAAGGTGCTGATATCGCCGAAGCTGCCGCAGGGTTTGTCTTTATAGGTTTGGCCGAGCATTTGGGAAGCGTCTTCGATCAATTTCAGGCCGTGCCGGTCGGCGAGAGCCAGTAAAGGATCCATGTCCACCGGCAGGCCGTAAATATGCACCGCCATGATGGCCTTGGTGCGCGGCGTAATCTTTGCGGCGACCTGCTCGACGTCCATGTTCCAGCTCAAAGGATCGCTGTCAACCAGGACCGGCGTCGCTCCTGCCCGGACAATCTGGTGAATGCACGAAATAATCGTGAAGGTCGGCAGAATGACTTCATCGCCGGGGCCGATTGCCAAGGCTTCCACCGCAATATCCAGAGCCGCCGTACCGTTGGCGGCGGCGACCGCATGGCGGCGGCCGACCCGCCGCGCAAAAGCTTGTTCGAAGCGCTCGACGAACGGTCCTTCGGACGAGATCCAGCCGGTATCGATGCATTCCAGCAAATACTTTTTTTCGTTGCCGTCCAGGAGCGGCTGGTTGACGGGAATCACGGGCTCTTCCTCAGCACGATCCGGTCTTCGGGAACGGCATCAAACCGGGTCTTGTCGCTTTCTCCGGCATAGGGCCCCTGTTTCACTTCAATGATTTCGGATTCTTCGAGCATTTCGAAGCCATGACCGCCGAACGCCAGCAGAATCACATCGCCGGCCGCCAGCACGGTGCTTTCCAGGTACTCCTGTTCATCGCTGTAGAAGTCCACGCGGACTCGGCCCGACTTGATGAACAGGACTTCCTTGGTGTACTGCACTTCCCGCACCACGGGATTGTGCACGTGCGGAGGGATGGCGTAACCTTTGGCCCGCTTCATGTAGCCGATCTGTTGCGAATAGGAGCCCGGCGTAAAGAATTCGATGCCGTCCTTTTCGAAAGAGCGGCGTATGATCAGGGCCAGCTCCTTGCCGGCATTTAAAATTCGTTCAATCATGCGGGACGACGGGCAGGGTAGGTTAGAAATGCTCTCAAGAATAACAAACCGGCGACCAAACGCCAGTAACTGAATGCCGGCATTTGCCGAAGCAATTGGCGGGCATCATCGAAGAAACCGAATTTGGCGCAGCGGTTGATCAGAACGGCGCAATGCCGAAGCCAGGCTTTTTTACCTAAAATTTCTTCCATCGCCGCTCGGTGTTTTTCTATGATGTAGCGGTAACCTTCCACGTCGCGCCGCAGGTTTTTCGAAATGGTATCGCCTTCGTGCAGCCAGTAAACCGCCAACGGTTCTTTGATGTGGATGAATTCGCAGATTTCCGCCAGACGAATGGCGGTATCCCATTCCTGATAGGAAGGCACTCTTTCGTCCAGATAGCCGATGGCATGCAACGCCTTTTTGGATACCAGAAGGGTTTGAAACAAAGGGCCGGGTGACTGCAACAGCTTAGCGTGGCAGGACGTTCCGGAAACTATAGGCAAATCCCAGGATTCGGTCGAATTTGTCCGAGGATAATAGCGCGTCATGCCGCCGTGTACGACGATTCCTTCATCCCAGCCGCGAGAAGCCAGGGCGGCCGTCTGTTCGGCCAGTTTGTGAGGATGCCAGGTATCGTCGCTGTCCAAAAAAGCGATCCATCGGCCGAGCGCAGTACGGATACCGGTGTTTCTGGCCGCCTGCGCGCCTTTCGACGAATCGTGGCGGAGCAGGCGGAGGCGAGGATCGTCGAATTCCAGAACTTTTTTTGCCGTACCGTCCCTGGAGCCGTCGTCCACCACCACGACTTCGAAGTCGGTATAGGTCTGCGCAATCACGGATTGCAGGCAGTAACCGATCGTTTGCTCGCGGTTATAAGTCGGAATAACCACCGAAATCATGGGAGACGTCATGGGCGTTTTGATGCGAAGGTGATGTCAAGACTGGGCATGCGCTGCCTGCGTCATTTTAATGTTCATAGGCTTATGGATGGATCAGGCTTTGGGCCTGCTGGCGTATAAAAATTCATTTTATAACGATACCGCCAACCCGGCCAAGGAAACTGCCTTCGCAGTTCCGGAATCATTGCGGCTTCAACTCGTTAGGCCGAAGCTCGTTTCTTTATTCGTAACTATTCAGCGGAAATCACTGGCTTGTTTATAAGTGGTTTCAAAGTAAGGAAAACCAACTGTAGGAGCGACGCCAGTCGCGATAATCACCGCCCAAATCGCGACTGGCGTCGCTCCTACGAATACCGCTGAATAGTTACCTTTATTCTTTATAAAGTAGACCAATAAACCGGCCGAAGACTAATAATTTTACGATAAAGGCTGCCGATTTTAATCCGGCGGCATTTTTACGTTTCAGGTAGCCATAAGCTTAGTGAATAGTGAAGAGGAAAAAACAATGCCCGATTCTGTCAGGCTTTGTCCTCATTCGTATTGATCGACTCATTGATCAGCTCGATGTATTGGCCGGCAAGGCTTTCCGTCGCAAATCGTTGATTGACGAATTCCCATGTGCTGCTTTTCAATCGTTCGTTTTCCTGTTTGTCCATCAGCGAGGTCGATCGCGAAATCAAGGTTTCCATATCCAGAAACGGGACGAGATAGCCGTTCGAACCGTCGGCGACGATGTCGGCATTGCCGCCGACATTGAAGGCGACCACCGGAATTCCGCAAAAGTTCGCTTCCAGAATGGCCATGCCGAAGCTTTCAAGAACGGTCGGCGAAATACAGAATGAACAGGATTTGATTTTAGCGATATTACCGGCATAGTCGGTATGGCCGGGGCAATGCAGCCTGGCATTTTCGGGGATGTGTTCGAGTTCGCCGAGCAGTATGGGGTCGGAAAAAGCGCCGGTCAGGTAAAAGCCGACGATTCGAGTTGAAGCCGACAAACGGCGGATGATTTCAAACACATAACGCGAGCCTTTGATGCCGGTGCCGGCTGACGGGATATAAACGATCGGCGCATCTTCCGGCATCTCCAATATCCGATGCAGGTTGGCGGGAGGAATGGAAGCGATGAAATCGCGGTTCACGAGGTTCGGAATGACCTTAACCTCTCCGTCATATTGATGAGTCCGCAAAAAAGTTTCTTTCATATAACGGGACGGACAGACAACCGCATCAATCCGCGGCATGGTTTTCTGCTCGAAAAACATCGCCAGTCTGGCGTCGAACGAGGAAAAATGGCCCAGGATCGGATTTTCCTGAAAGCGAAGATAATTATGGTGCGAAATGAAGATCGTTTTGCAGCCTTCGGGCGGACGGATAAAAAAACCGGGCGAACCGTTGTCTGGAAGGAACAAGAGGTTCGGCTGAAAAGTTTTCAACGAGCGGTTGATTCTTAATGCCCCTTCCATCGAGGCGAGCACATAAATGAATTGATAGCTTTGGCCCGAAGGTCCGAACCAAGCTTGCAGAAAGGCCAGATACAATCGGTTGATGATGCCGTTCAGCCGCAACCAGAGCCTGGACGCGCCGTGCCGGACCACGTCCCCCTCCATTTGCCCCGTGCAGCCGTTATCGTTGTATGTGAAGATTTTAACGCAAAAACCTGCCTGCTTCAGAGCGAGATATAAATTCCAGTGAGCGGAAGAAATGCCGCCCGTCAGCAAGGGCGGAGTGGAAGAGGAGATAATGGCGATTTTCGGCCGCATCGCTTATTTTTTTCTTGCAATAAGCAAGCGCATATCAAAGCAGCGCTCGTGCCATTTTTTCCATGCGGGCGGCGGATCTGCGGTTTCCCGGCAAACCAGATAAGTATTGCTTATCTCCACGATACAAGTCTTTTCCAATAGGGCTCTGATCCGGTTCCACTCGATATGGTCGTGCCGATAAACATGAATGTCGCCGTCGCCTACCAAGAGTGATTTTTCCGG
The DNA here is from genome assembly GCF_000372865.1 of Methylosarcina fibrata AML-C10. Lineage (NCBI taxonomy): Bacteria > Pseudomonadati > Pseudomonadota > Gammaproteobacteria > Methylococcales > Methylococcaceae > Methylosarcina > Methylosarcina fibrata. Next base: position 104,963 of record NZ_KB889965.1, read on the forward strand.
GTCGGGTCGGGATTGCAATTTTTTCAAGAAAGCCCTGAGACGCTGTCTAAGTCCTGCCTTGCGCTTCAAGCCCAGTTCCGCTGCATGATCGTTATAAAATTTATCGCCCAATTCTTTAAGATACTCCATATAGTCGGCATTGTATTCCCAGTAAGTTTCGTCCACTTCATGATCGATGTAAATGATTCCGCCGGGTTTGACGACTCGAACGAATTCTTCGACGATTCTCAAATAATCCGGAACATGGTGCAGTACCGAGTAAGTGACGATCATATCGATACTGTCGCTCGCCATTTCTTTCAGATCGGAGCCGTTGAGGACCAAGATGCTAAGATCCTGCCGACTACCGAATTTTTCTTTCAGGACTGCCAGCGATTTGGGAGAAACATCCGCGGCCATGACCGAAGCTGCGCCAAGCTCAAGCAGATGACGCGTCAGGTTTCCGGTTCCCGAACCGAAGTCCAGGATTACCGTATTTTCCGGTGTGGTCGAGGTCCGACGCATTCGATAAGCTTCCTTAATAGTGCGGTTAAGACGCTGCTGTTCTGTCGGATTGAAGATTTCGGCGTGGCGCTCGTCGTATACCGCAGCAATTTCGTCGTGCGCCCGGATGTTGAAATTGATCAGTTCGTCGTTGTTAAAAGACATGGCGCAATCCTGGAAATTCGAACAATTGTCCGTGCATTTCAAAATGAAAAAATCAATCCGCCTATCGGGTCAGCAAAATATAGTGTCTTAAGGCTCTGGCAAGATGAAGGCCCCTGGAAAGCCACATGCCGACCATCATGCCCAGATTGTCCAGAATTAACTTTTTTGCCTCTTTTCCCGTTTCGACGGCTGCGATGCTGGAAATGCCGGTTTCATCATAAAGAACGATCGGAATGGACAACATATCGACCGTAATATGCTTGCTGAACAATCGAAACCACAAATCGCCATCCATCGCAATTTTGTAGTCCGGATTAAACCCGCCGTATTGCTCGAACAGACCGCTTCTGATTAGCGTCGCCGGGTGAGGAACCCAGTTGCCGTAAATCGGCGGCCATAAAGCCCAAATCGGCGGATGAATCTGCCGGTTGCCGGACTGCATCCATTCCAGCTCGAATACGATCAATCCGGCTTGGCTGGCGCTTAGAATTTGCAGCAGTAATTCCGCATTCAGTTTGGGATGGGCTTCATCCCGGCCGTTGAGAAACCAAAGCCATTCGGCGTTCGACCGCTCGATTCCCAGATTGAAGGCCCTGGCGATCCCGCAAGGGTTCTGCCAGACGTATTCGAGATTGTTCTCTACGGACAACCGGGCCTTTATTTCATTCGCTATCGATTTACTGCTGCTGTCGATCACGATCTGCCGGACGCCGGCGAGGCTGCGCAATTTTGCCGTACTGGCAATGCTGGCAGCGAGGCCTTCCGGATCGTCTTTGGTAACGGTGATAATATCCAGAGTATTTCTCATGCATCTGTAGTGCGTAGAGGCATTAAAATCGATTCGTAAAGCTTCGAATAATTGCCGGCCTGATATTCCTGAGTGAATGCATTCAGGGCGCTATCCCGGCATTGTTGGCTCATTGAAACCCGTAATTCGGTCTTTATTAAAAGTTCCCGGATCGCGTTCCGCATCGCTTCGATATCGAAATTTTTTATTAGAAATCCGGTTTTCCCTGGTCTGATTAGATCGGGAATGCCGCCCGCATCGAAGCCGACCGAAGGCGTTCCGCAAGCCATCGCTTCCATTAAAGTGTTGGGAAGATTGTCCTGAAAAGACGGAATGACGAAAACATCGGCGGCATTGTAAATCTGCGAGAGCACCAGATCGTTGTCTATAAGACCTAGATGAAGGTGTTCCATGCCGAAATCGACCTGAGGTTTGTTCCGGCCGACGGAAAGCAGCGTTAAAGACGGAAGATCGCGTAATTCCGATAAAGCCTGCATTAGCATGTCCAGGCCTTTCCGTTTGATATTCGTGGAATGCGCGACAAATAGAACAACCTTGGCATCGGGTTTGATTTCGAAAAATTCACGGGCTGTTTTTTTATTACGCGGTTTGAAAACGGAAGCATCCAGGCCATTGGGAATAACGGAAACCGGAAAACGGCTCAAAAGAGGGCTGTTGTGTACTTCTTTGGCCATCCATTGATTCAGCGCGATCAAATGTAGGCTGGCGGGATCGAGGGACGAGAATAAAGAATACTTCCGTTGCCATATCTGACGGGACAAATCGTTTAAATGCTCCGATCCGAGTTGGGGGCAAGCTCCGCAGCCTTCCAGGTATTTCGCACAGCCCATATCATAATGGCAGCCCCCGGTAAATGGATTCATGTCGTGCAGGGTCCAGACAATCCGGATCCGTTCGGGCAACGATGAAAAAAAAGCCCGATAATCGATAAAACCGGAAATCCAGTGCAGATTGACGATGTCCGCTTCCGGCAATTGTATGACGGACTGGCGGCCGAAGGAATTTCTGTCGTCGCTGAACAATTCAAAGCCTTCCGGACGGGTGACGGCGTATTTTGCGAAATCTCGCTTGATTTGACGCCTGGGCAGGAATCTTGCCGCCCGGCTAGCCAAATCACAAGAAGGAGAAAACTGAATGACGGTGGGGTCATCGCTTGCCTTGTGCGCCACAAACATTAACGATTCATGGCCTAGTTTCAGCAAGCCTCCATGCAATCGGTAGGCGGCGCGCGCCGCGCCGCCCTCGAGGTCGTTGGTAATGACGTGAACGATCTTCAAGGTCTGACGGCTTCCATAAATAAAGAGTCCGGTTTATGGACATTGCCGTCCGGATTGCTGTCGAGGTTAAATCGGGACCAATCGGATACATAACTCTCTGTGGCGGTTCTTGGAACAATTCCGGCAAAGCCGCACTCCATCAGAAGTCTGCCGAGAGAAAAACGGTCGTACATCCATTGATGTACCTCACCGCCAAGGCGAAATCGGCCAAGCTGAAGAGCTTCATAGTCGGTATTTTTTAGAATCAGTTTGAGCAGTATTTCTCGTCTATGCCTGGCATCGTAGAACAGCCTGAACAGTTTGGTTAGCCATGATTTCTTTTCGGGGTTGATGGTGTGCAGGGTGTCCGTGATTTTTTCCTGGCGAGCCGCTTCAATCAGCCGTTTTGCTTCGATGCCGCAACGTGCAACGATAAACTTTTCGTTTGCAAGGGCATTATTGCGAAGGTACGCAGCCATTTCGCCGCCGGAGCAATCTCTTACCGCTTGGTCATACATTTCCAGCAGTATCCAGTCATAGTTATTGGCTCCTTCCTTCGATCCGGTTCTTGCCTGTTCCAACGCAAGCAGGTAATGATGAACGATGGCTTCGAGGTCGGGCACGGCAATGCGGAGGATTCCCTCGGGCCGCAAGACGCGATAGCATTCCTTGAGAAAATCCCGAGCGGCCGGTTTCGGCAGATGTTCCAGTAGATGAGAGTGATAAACGACATCGAATGACCGATCCGGAAAAGGTATTCCTTTGGCCACATCGGCGGCGATGACATGGGTATCGGCCGGAGTAAAGTCGACGTTCGTCCAGGCAGGATGGTAGCGTGTTCCGCAGCCGAGATTGAGATAATCAAATTCTGACATTAAGCGCATGCCCTTATTCACAACTCTGTCATTCCGGCAGAGCCTGCCCCGGTCAGGGATTGCCGGAATCCAGACTACAGGGACGTATTGAGCTTGCCGTCCATGGCTCTGGATACCCGCTTCCCGGCGGGTATGACGACATTTGTGTATAAGGGTATGTATTAAGCGAACTGGCTCTTCCATTTGTGGATATTATCAGTATTGATATTTAATTGTGGTTCGACAGGTTGGTATATCCAGCGGACAATACTCTCAAAATCATCTCTTTTATATACACTTAAGTTCGTATCTAGAGATATTTCATGGGAACGATTATCAACGGCAAGGATTAATACTCTCTTTTTCATCGTAAGGCATCGAATTCCTCCATGAAGTCTAGTGCCCACGTAGTCAAATTCTTCTTCGGACAGTAAAAATTCATTAAAGGCGTTTAGAGAATGTCTTAGCATTGAAACTGGATAATTTAATTCCTTAATATAATCCTCATCTTTGCGTCCTTGAGGCCAAAAATATACTTTCTCATAACATGCGAATAGTATTTCCAATAATTTCTTATCTGCGGCGATATTTTTGTAATAATCCGTTAACATTACCAAAACATTGGATGCTTTGGCGCAACAATATTGCGATGGTTGAATTTCAGCCAGTGGCCACATAGTTGGACAGCCAGTATTGACAACATTTTTAAACCCAAGATTTTTAAGTTTTCTTAATGTGTAGCTGTCTCTGACTGAGTGTATATGATTATGAGATAAAGATAGATTTAAAAGTAGTTTGGTGTATAAATTCGGAGAATTTTGATATTGCCACCAGCCTACCCCAAAAAGTATTAAGTTTTTGATGTAAAAAGTTTTTTTAATAGATATGTTCCATTGTTTATATTTATTCATGTAAGAAGATAATAAGTTTGTTCCTCCAACAAAGGTATAATCACATTCCCGTATAATATCAATTTGTTCGGCTTGTAATGGGGATTGGGTGGAAATACTTATTATTTGATCGTTTGAAAATAATTTTCTAATTTCTTTTTTTATGGCTTCTTGAATAATGAGATCCCCTAAATTTGAACTAATTGTTCCTTGGTTATCTTCAAGCCCTGGATCAAGAATACAAATTTTCATAATATTTTTACAGTGGGATCTGAAACAGTACTTTGAAATTAGCTATTTAATTAAATTATCCTTTATCTTTCACTTTTATTACTCCCATACGAGTAATCCTGGACCACATGTACCTTTCCAGTCAGATGCAGCAGTTTTATCAGAAAGTGTGCCAGTGAATATAACTTCGATAGATAATATTTTTTCCTTCTTTTCATATAATTGATAGTTTCTCTTAAATAGTGAATAGTTTACCCAATATTTTCCTGGAGCTAATCCATAAGCAGGGATAATGCAATTTCTTTTGAGCCTATTGCTAAAATTATCATCCACATTTGCAAATGCGCTTGAAGAATGATGCACACATACTCCCCATGAATTTGAAATTGTAATGCCAATTTCCAAATCATTATTATTTCGGCTATCCAATTCAAAGGTAATTTTAATCGGCTTATCTATTTCAAAAATTCTTTTTGGCACTAATTCTTGAGAAATGCAAATGTTTGTTATATGGGGATGCTCGGGAAATTTATGTGATTGATAGAAATATGACTCTAGGTTATCTCCTTCCATATAATACTGAATCACTTTATTAACTTTATCATCCATTACAATCATTCCTTCATTCAAATATATCGCTCTTTCGCACAAAGCTTTTACAGCAGCCATATTGTGACTCACAAACAAAACCGTTCTCCCTTCCGTTCCCGCTTCTTCCATCTTCCCCAAACATTTCTTCTGAAACTGCGCATCCCCCACCGCCAACACCTCGTCGACGATCAATATTTCCGGCTCCAGATGCGCGGCGACGGCGAAGGCGAGGCGGACGTACATGCCGCTGGAATAGCGTTTGACCGGGGTATCCAGAAATTTTTCGACTTCGGCGAAAGCGACGATTTCATCAAACTTGCTTTTGATCTCGGCTTTTCTCATGCCCAGAATGGCGCCGTTCAGGAAAATGTTTTCCCGGCCGGTCAATTCCGGGTGAAATCCGGTGCCGACTTCGAGCAGACTGGCCACGCGGCCGTGAATGACCGCTTGCCCGGTTGTCGGAGCCGTGATCCGGCTCAGGATTTTCAATAGAGTGGATTTGCCGGCTCCGTTGCGGCCGATGATGCCGACTCGTTCGCCCTGTTCGATTTCGAAATTGATATCCCGCAGCGCCCAGAATGCTTCGAGTTCGGCGGTTTTATGCCGGTATTGCCGAGGGTGGCGGAGGCGCTTGATCAAGGACAGCGCATTCTGGCCGATGGCTTCGCGAAGAGTGGCGTAGGGCGCTGTGTTTTTATGCCCGATCCGATATTTTTTACCCAGGTTTTCGACTTTAATCGCGGTCGTCATGACGGCTCCGTTCGTTCCGCTTAAATGGTATCGGCGAATTGCCGTTCGGATTTCAGGAAGTAGCTTAAACCGATCATGAACAAAAGTACGGAAACGCCGGCCGACAAGTACAGGCCGGGCAGATAAAGCGGCGTTTCGCCGCCGTTGATCATCCATCGAAAGCCGTCGATGACGCCGACCATCGGATTCGCCGCATACACAAGGCGCCATTGATCCGGAATGACCCCGCTACTGTAACCGATGGGCGAGACGTACAAGCCCATCTGGACAAGGAAGGGGACCACGATCCGGAAATCGCGGTATTTAACGTTCAGCGCGGCAATGAGAAAACCCAGGCCCAGCGCGGTGATCCCGGCCTGCAACAGGAACAGCGGCAGCAGCACGAAGTAGGGGCTGGGCAGAAACCGGTACCAGATCATCAGGCCGATCAGGAGAACGAAGGAAATTAGAAAATCGATCAGGTTGACGAAAACGGGAGCGGTCGGAACGATGATTCTGGGAAAATACACTTTACTGATCATGGCGGCGTTGCCCACGACGGCATTGGCGCTTTCGCCGAGCGTGCCGGCGAAAAAATACCAGGGCAGCATGCCTGCAAAGACCAGGATGGGGTAGGGGGTGATGCCTTCGCTGGGCAGTTTGGCCAGGTGGCCGAACACGACGGTAAAGACGATCATGGTCAGCAAGGGGCGCAGCACCGCCCAGAGCATTCCGAATACGGTCTGCTTGTAACGGACTTTGAAGTCGCGCCAGGCCAGGAAAAATAACAAATCGCGGTATTCCCAAAGTTCCTTGAACAAGAAGCGGATCGATTTTTCCGGCGTGATGATGAGTGGAGACTGCATGCTGTGTCGATAAAACTTAATTCTGGATGGCCAGGCATTGTAGGGACGAATTCATTCGCCCAGGATGTGCATCGAAGACGAATGAATTCGCCTTTACACACGATAAGACAATGCTCTACATCCTGCTCGACGCGCTCTGTATGGCGAAGTTTAGTTCAAGTTTGTAAAGCTGACCACCCGGGCCGGGCAAAATGCCCTCAATCCTTTTCCCAGTTTTCCCTGAGCGTGACGGTGCGGTTGAATACCCGCCTGCCGCCCACGCTATCGATGGTGTCCAGGCAGAAATAACCGGTTCTTTCGAACTGGTAACGGCTTTCCGGTCCGGCATCGGCCAGACTGGCCTCGACGCGGCATCCGGTAAGGACTTCCAGGGAGTTCGGGTTCAGCACCGACAGAAAGTTTTCTTCGTTATCGGGGTTGGGCACCGTGAACAGGCGGTCGTACAGCCGCACTTCCGCGAGCAGCGAATGGGGTTCGGATACCCAGTGGATCACGCCCTTGACTTTGCGCCCTTCGGGATTCTTGCCCAGGGTGGCCGGATCGTAGGTGCAGCGAAGCTCGGCGATATGGCCGTTCTCATCCTTGACGATCTCGTCGCAGCGGATGACGTAGGCGCCTCGCAGGCGGACTTCGCCGCCGGGAATCAGGCGCTTGTATTTGGGCGGAGGATTTTCCGCAAAATCGTCCCGTTCGATCAGGATCTCGCGCGTGAACGGGACCGTGCGTTTGCCGAATTCCGGGCGTTGCGGATGATTGCCGAGCTCCAGATGCTCCGTTTGGCCTTCGGGATAATTGGTAATGACGATGCGTAACGGTTGCAGAACCGCCATCGCGCGAGGAACGTTCTCGTTCAGATCTTCGCGAATGCAGTTTTCCAGAACGCCCATTTCTATCCACGAATCTTTCTTGGTCACGCCGATGCGTTCGCAAAAATCCCGGATCGCCGCCGGAGTGACTCCCGCCCGGCGCAGACCGGCGATGGTCGGCATGCGGGGGTCGTCCCAGCCGCTCACGTGCTTTTCGGTGACCAGTTGGTTGAGCTTTCGCTTGCTGACGATCGTGTATTCCAGTTGCAACCGCGCGAATTCGATCTGTTGAGGATGGCAGGGCGTATGCAGCTCGTCCAGCACCCAGTCGTACAACGGCCGGTGGTCTTCGAATTCCAGGGTGCACAGCGAGTGCGTGATGCCCTCGATCGCGTCGGAAATGCAATGGGTGTAATCGTACATCGGATACAAACACCAGTCGTTGCCGGTACGATGATGATGCACGCGGCGAATGCGGTAAAGCGTCGGATCGCGCATGTTGATATTGGGGGAGGCCATGTCGATTTTTGCCCGGAGCACGTATTGGCCGTCGGCATACAAGCCGTCGCGCATGCCCTGGAACAAGGCCAGATTTTCTTCGATCGAACGGTTACGGTCAGGGCTTTCCCGGCCGGGTTCAGTCAAGGTTCCGCGATAAGCCCGGATCTGCTCGGGAGTCAGACTGTCGACATAGGCCTTGCCGTCCTTGATCAGCGCTACCGCATAGTCGTACAACTGTTCGAAATAGTCGGAGGCATAATGCAGTTCATGCCACTGAAAACCTAGCCATTGCACGTCTCTTTGGATGGACTGTACGAATTCGTCGCTTTCTTTTTCGGGATTGGTGTCGTCGAACCTCAGGTTGCAGGTGCCCTGGTATTCGGCGGCAGTGCCGAAATTCAGGCAGATCGACTTGGCGTGTCCGATGTGCAGATAGCCGTTGGGCTCCGGAGGAAAACGGGTGACTATCTTGCCGTTGTTTTTGTTTTCCTTAAGATCCTGATTGATGATGTGACGAATGAAGTTGGACGGAGATTGGGTTTCGTTAATGGACATGGGGGGCGTAAGTGTTGAGTCCTCGATTGAACCGGATGCAAAGGTCAGCGACGGAATGAAAAATTATTGAATAATTATGGGCAAACAATATGATCAATTCAATACTACTTGAATCTAAAGGGATTAAACAATCTTGAACTCGCGGTTTTCCTCAGGAATGTTCGCATATCGGTTTCGGTTTGCCGGTGTAGTAACCTTGGGCATAATCGACCTTGAGTTCGTTTAATGTCTCTAAAATGGCTTCGCTCTCGACAAATTCGGCAATGGTCTTTTTGCCCAGAACGTGGCCGATGTCGTTAATGGATTTGACCATCGCCAGATCCATCGAATCGTGCACGATGTCCTTGACAAAAAAGCCGTCGATTTTCAGATAATCGACCGGCAGATTTTTCAGATATGCGAACGAGGAGAGCCCGCTGCCGAAATCGTCCAGAGAAAATTTACAACCGTATTCCTTCAGCCGATTCATGAATTCGGTGGCCTGCGACAGATTGGCGATGGCCGCCGTTTCGGTGATTTCGAAACAGACTTTTTCCGAGGGCATGCCGGTCTGATCAAACTGCGACTCGATGAACGAGAATAGATGCGGATCGCTCAGGCTCGAGCCGGAAAGATTGATCGAGCACAGGGACAACTTCTTCAGACGCTCCGGGTGTTTGGCATAAAACTGGAAGACGTTGCGTATGACCCAGCGGTCGATTTTTGTCGACAGTTGATAGCGTTCGGCGGCCGACAGGAAGGCGTCGGGAGAAATGATCGAGCCGTTTCGATCCTTCATGCGAATCAGAATTTCGCAATGCTCGCCTTCCTCGGCGTTTAACGCAACAATGACCTGAGTATAAAGGCAAAAGAGGTCTTCCTCCAGCGCCTTATTGATTCGGACCACCCAATTCATTTCGCCATGATGCTGGGCAAGGGCTTTGTCGTCTTCCCGATAAATGTGCGTCCGGTTGCGTCCGGCCTGTTTGGCCATGAAACAGGCCATGTCGGCTTGTTTTAAATGAATGTCGGAGCCGCCCTTATTGAAATCGATGATCACGAGTCCGATGCTGACGCCGATGCGAAAACTTTTATCTTCCCAGTAGAATTGAAATTGCTCCACAATCCGATGGATTTTTTCGGTCACGGCGACAGCCTGTTCCAGCGGGCAATATTCCATCAGAATGGCGAACTCGTCTCCCCCGAGCCGGGCCAGCGTGTCGCTGCGGCGGATGACCTGGCAGATGAGCGCGCTGATTTGCCGGAGCAGTTCATCGCCGGCGGTATGGCTGCACGTGTCGTTGACCACTTTGAACTGGTCGAGGTCGATATAACACAGAGCGTGTTCGGTATCGCTGTGTTGCGCCAGAGTGATCACCCGTTCCAGGCGCCGGTCGAATTCATGGCGGTTGATCAGGTGGGTCAGGGAGTCGTGGGTGGCATGATAGGACAGTTTTTCCGTCATCAGCAGTGCTTCGGTGACGTCTTCCTGAATGGAGACGTAACTGGTGATGACGCCTTCCGAATTGATCAACGGAGCGATCGACTCCCGCGCCCAATAGATTTCCCCGGACTTTTTCTGGTTCTTCAATACCCCGCGCCAGACCTGGCCGGAAGAGACGGTCCGCCATAAGTCCTGATAATTGTCGTTGTTGGTTTCGCCGGAACTGAAAATTCTGGGGTTTTTGCCGATCACTTCGCCGTAGGAATATCCGGTGGTTTCGGTGACTTTCCGGTTGGCGTATTCAATGGTTCCGGTCTTGTCGGTGATGAAGATAAAATTCGGGCTGTTGTCCAGAGCCAGATGCATTTTGCACAGGTCGTTTTGAGCCAGCTTCCGGTCATTGATGTTTCGGATGATGCCGAAAATTTTCGGCAGTTCGTTGGCGCCGGCCTTTTCCTGCCTGAGAAAAGTAAAGGCATCCGGAGCAATGGCGATCGCGGTGATTTCAACGTATTTCGGCTCGCCGTCGATTTTGCTGCAAAGTCTAAGCTCGATGGGGGTGTTGAGTTTGATATTCGGGCTGCAAACATTAAATACCGATTCCGCTTTTTGCCAGTCGTCCTTGAATACCAGGGAAGAATAATGTGTTCCCGACATTTCCTCGGGACCGTAGCCTAAAATCTTGTGAATCGCTTCGTTTAGGAAGGTAAATATTCCGTTTTGATCAATCAGATAAAAAATGTCCGGAGAATTTTCAACAAAAAAACGATGCATCTGCTCGGACTGGTTCAATTGCAACTGGATTTCCCTGTTTTTTTCCTCCAGCCTGATCATCTTTTGTAGATTTTCAATCGAATGCACCAGATGGCTGATCACGTAGGGCTTTTGAATGAAGTCATAGACGAAGTTGTAACGCAGGGCGCGCCGGGCGGCATTAAAGGTGGCTTCGCCGCTGAGAATGATGACCTGTGTCGCGAGATGATTCGATTCGATAAATTTGAGGACTTCATGCCCATTGAGGTCCGGCATGTTGAGGTCCAGAAGGATAATCCGGACCGGATGCTGTTTCAATAAGTTGATGGCGCCGGCTCCGCTGTCTACGGTCACAATGTCATGGCCCGCCAGTTTAAGGATCTCGCACAAACTCTCCCTGGCCGACGCTTCATCATCCACTATCAATAATTTGATCGGCGACTCCGGTTTTACGGACTCGGAGCTCGTTTGATCGGCATTTTCGGGGAGTTTGAGCGGATCTATAAACATGGAGGGTTTATCCTTTTGCATTTCTCTTTTACCAGGTTTCCTTAGGAAGAAGAATCCGAAATGTTGTACCGTGATTTAAAGAAGAATCGCACTGTATAGTTCCTCCAAGTTCATCAATCAGACTTTTACAAATCGTTAATCCCAGTCCGGAATGGCCTTTACCTTTGGTGCTGGTGAGAGGGGCGAACAAGTTCTCCTTGACCGTTTGAGGAAGTCCGGGGCCGTCATCGTGTACCAGAATTTCGATGTAATGTTTTTTTCTGAATTTTACGTGATCTTTAGTCGAAATAGTAATTGTACCGCCAGACGGCATTGCTTCTGCAGAGTTTTTAATAAGATTGGTAAGTATCTGCTTGATCTTGTAGCGGCTGCTGGGGATTTCCGGCATGGCGGGATCCAGCTTTAAAACCGTCTGGATGCCGTGAAGGGTAAAAATGCCGGCCCGAAATAGATTGATGAGGTCAAGAATGACGGTATTGACATCCACCGATCTTTTTTCTTCTGCTGGCGTTTCCATGACGTCGGGCAATCTAAGGATAAGGTTGCCCACCCGGTCAATTTCTTCCTGGATGAGGTTTATTTCGGTGGAGTGATTCCCGCCCAGTTTCTGTTTCAATAAATGCAGATAATTGTTAATGATGCTGAGGGGATTGTTGGCTTCATGGACCAGTTTTCGGGCATGCAAATGATAATTTTCCCGAATAGTGTTCAATAGCGCCTGCTGATCGAGTTCGGAACGCTCTTCCGCATGCAGCAAGGCGAGAGCCGCTTCTTTGGCAAATAAGGAAATAAAATCGAGCTTTAAATCGTCTGTCGCTTGTTCGGATTGATTCAAGCCGGTCACGATCACGCCCATCGCCTGCCCGTTCGCCCATAATGGAATCGCCAACAGGCGGTCGGTACCGAGCCATCGGCCGATCTGACGATCGGCAAAGTCAGCGGGATTGACATTATTTGCCTCGACGGCGTGCAGAATTTGTCGGTTCGACAGGGCTTTTACCAGTAAACTCCGACTCTGCTTGATGTTTATCGTAATTGAAGAATTCTTCGCAGTCTGCTCGCCCGGGCCCAACGTGCTCACCAGGCTCTCGGTCTCCTGCCGGAATAAGAAAACGGCTGTATTTCTGAACCCGAAGAGCACATTCATATCCCGCTGAATGAGGGCAACCGGGTGAGTGTGGGGGAGGGCATGGTCGAAATCCTGCTTCAAGGCCGAGGTCAGCGCCAGTTTTCTTATATACTCTGCCGTATTCTTGCGGACTTTATTCCGCTGAGCTTGTGAAGTCAGAGACCGGATTCGGGAGCCTTCGGGATGGGCAATCGAGATTTCAAGGCTGAGCGCCAATTGTTCAGTGACGGATTTTGCTTCTTTCAGCATTTCTTCCGTGAGCGGCTGATTAAGGCCGAACCATCGATCCGCCAAAGCAAAGACTTGAACTTCGTTTTCGGCAGCCATAATGCACAGTTGACTGGCCAGATTGATAATTTTTACCAGAGGTGTGCCCTCCGCTATCGCTTCGAGAGGATGCGATTGATAGAGCACCGCGTCCGAGAGAGCCGCCTGTATTTTCCAGGATTCAATCAGATGACCTCCGATTTCCTGGTGCGTGACGCCGAACAATGTCTTTTCCGGAGCGCTGTGCTGGCCGTCGAAATGTTTGGCTAAAAAATCGGGGTATTCCTTGGGGAAGCATTTCAACAAAACAATCTGGCCGAGTCGGTGAATCAAACCGGCCAGATAGGCTTCGTCGGGAAACTCATAGGCGGTCAGTTTCGCAATATGGCTGGCAAGATGGGCGCAAGTCAGGGACCGATACCAAATCATGTCCAGATAATTACAATGATTCGGCGGAATTTGGGAAAAGAATTGCTGGACGGTCCGGGTCACGGCGATGGTTCTGACCGTGTTGAGACCGAGGACGGTGACGACGCGGTTAAGATCGGTAATTTCTCCCCATTGCCGATAAAACGGAGAATTGGCCGTAATTAATACTTTTGAGCTAAGGCTGGCGTCCTGTCCGATAATTCTAGTGAGATCTTTAAAATTGACTTCGTTACAGTGCGTGGCGCGAATCAAATCCAACAATACCTGAGGCACTACCGGCAGCGAACCGATATCTATCCTGGATAAAATTTGTAAAACGGAATTTTCCATTGTCGTTCGTAAACGGTATCCGATTGCAACAGATAGTGTTGGAAGTATAGTGGATATAAAACTTATAAATCAAATAATTAATTAATTTATCAAAAATTGTGAAACGGATTCTCGACGATTGCATCCGAGGTTTGCTCTGCCTTGCAGAAGGCAGGCAAATGAAGGTAATTGGTTCAGAAAGAGTAAAATTCATCGGGAATAATTGCATGATTCGCTCTTCGCTGAAAAGTGTATTTACCGACTTTCGCCCTTCGGACTAATTCAGTATTTTAGTGTAGACGAATTTTTGATTTTATAAGATGCTTATTTAAGCATTTCGTAAGAATTCACGCCATTAAAAAAGAATCCCGGTTTTGAGTAAAGCCGGGAGTGAGTCGATGGCCGGCCGATTTAGAAAGATTCGGCAAGATCAGGGAAGAATTTGCAAGATGACCTATGAGCTGCCATTACCATACAAATTGTAATACAATTGGCGGAAAACATTGCAGCTCACTGTCCGCCGCGGGCGTTCTCCCGGCTCAATGATTCCCCGGTTCAAAGCTTCTACCCCCGGTAGACCGGTTGTCCATTTATCTTAAAATTATTTGCACAGTTCGATGATTCAATCCCTTAGCGCCTATCTAGTCAATAATCTTAATAAGAAAGTCCCGGTTACCGGTATCGGCTTATTCCGTATTTTTTACGGACTGGTCACTCTGCAGGAAATTGTATTTCTATTTTATTTTAATCATTTAATCTTCGATCCCATCCCTTACATCGATGTGGAGTTTCCTTCAATACCCTTTTTTTTAGGGCTGTGGGGGCTGGTTGCGGTCATGGTCGTTGTCGGCTACCGTTATCAATTCGCCGCCTTCAGTAATTATCTGTTTTGGATCATCTTTGTAAATTTCACGCCCATGCAGCGGGATTTCGACGGCGGTTTTGACATGTTCATGACCGGCGCCGGATTTTTTCTGCTGTTCATGCCCGCTGACCGGGCTTTCTCGATCGATAAACTTCGGTATCGGCTGAGCACTCCTTTCATTCATTACAACAGTTACAGTCAGCCTGCGGTCTCGGTCCTGGCCTATACCGTACCTGTTGCAATCTGCCTCGGTTTTCTTTATTTCGACTCGGCCATCCACAAACTCTTTGCCGAGCACTGGCGTAACGGACTGGGGCCCTGGCTGCCTTCCACGCAGCCTTACTATGTATCGGCTATCGATATGTCGCCGTGGCTGAACATCGAGTGGCTGCAAAAAACGGTAGGTTACACTATCCTTGTCTTCCAGTTTACTTTCCTGTTTTTCTTCAACCACCGCAAACTGCGCTTAATTTATTTATTCATCGGCATGGGCCTGCATCTGGGCATTACCCTGTCCTTGAATATTTATCCGTTCGGGCTCGGAATGCTGTCGTTTTATACTCTGCTGATCCCGTTCAAATGCTGGCGCGCCGCAGGAAGAGCGCTCACCGCCAGGAAACCCGCGCTGACCGTGTTCTATGACCGTTTGTGCCCTTTGTGTAACCGGACCGTTCTGATCCTCAATCATTTCGACGTCTTTCACTGCATAGACTTTAAATCCGCGCAGGATCATGCGGCAGAGTATCCGGCCTTGGCGGCCCTCGGCCAGGACGAACTGTTGACCGATCTGTATGCGCTGGACGATAAGAATCGGATGTATAGCGGACTGGACACTTACATTCAGGTTTTCTTCAAAATGCGCTATTTGTTCTTGCTGGGCGCGATTATGAAATTACCGGGCATCTACCCATTGGCCGGAAAACGCTACCGGTTGATCGCAGATTCCCGGCAACGAGTGGTTTGCACCTCCGATTGCCTGGTTTCCGAAAAACTGGAAGACAATACTCTTTATCACCGGCTTTTCGAGCAAGCGGCCGGAGAAAAACCGAAAGCCTTCTCCCGGAAGCTGGCCAAGATTCTGGTTGGCGTTCTGATACTACAGCTCAACAGCTCCATCCATTACGGAATTGTTTACCGGCTCAAGGTCGACACCTATCAGAATCCTCTGGCGGCTGCGGTGACCAAAGGCAGCAATGCGCTGATCTCGGTTTCGCAATTGTTTTTGGGCATTGCGCCGCACGCGCTGTACCTGCACGATCATTTTGCCGGGTATGACCGGATTGTGGCGATTACTTATATCGACTCGGCCGGAAAGGAGCAGTGGCTTCCGTTCGTAAACGAGCAGGGCCGGCTGCTGGCCCCGAATTGGGGGAGAGTGCATTCGATGTGGGCCAATATTGCAGTGACGCCTACGATAAATGATACGCGGCTCAAGAAATTCATTATGAAAGTCACCGCTTTCTGGGGGCATAAAATCGGATTGAATCTTGATAATACATTGTTTTATATCAAATTAAAAAAAATTGATGCGCCAACTCACTGGGTTTACGATCAATTGCACAGAAATTTTTCTTCCGAATGGACGAATGTCGGCAGCGCCAAATGGAACGACGGGGTGATTTCGGTTCAATTGCCCGGCAATATCAATTCCCTGTAACGGAGCGCTGCGTTAAAACTTATTTTTTATTGCATCGCTTATTCAGGCATGGTATAAATTGCCCGTGCTTTTTTGGGCGCAAATATAACAATAATTTAAACCCCCCTTTGGAGGATATTATTATGAAAAAAGTTTTAGCACTTTTGGCTGTGTCATTAATGGTTGTTGGCCTGACTGGTTGCCTGGACAGTCCAGACGATTCAAAACAAAGAGTTGTTAGCTCAGCCGAAATGATGAAATAACATCCGGTTACTGCGTAACCCCCAAAAAACCCAGCAATTTTTGCTGGGTTTTTTGTTTGCGAAACCGCCTGACCGGCTGCGGAACCCGGAATGAGCGTTCTTTTTCATTGCGCCGGGGGGGGGGGCAAAATGATCTTCTACTGCGTGTGCGCGGGCCTGTTTTAATCACAGAACATTCGCATAGTCCTGTTCCAATTGCTTGAAATTCATCGACGACATGAAGCGGCTAAAACTCATCCAGGCCGAAAGCCCCATCAAGTCCTTGAATTGAGGCGGTAAAAAACGCGGCGGTACGACGGTGCCTTCTTCAACCAGCTCCGCCAGCACCTTCATGTCTTCCAGCATGGTTTTGCCGCAGAACAGCAAGGGAATGCGATCGGGTTTACCCTTGCTGACAGCAAGGCGTATGAAATTGTAAGTCAGCACAAATCCCTTGATGTAAGTCAAGTCTTTGGTAAACGGCAGGCCGTCGGGACTGCTGCCTCTGAACACCCGGCTGGTGAGCGTGTAACTTTCCTCCCGATCCAGTCCTTTATCCAGAAAAAACCGGAAAATTTCCAGAAAATTGGCGCCTTCTTCGGCGAGCGTGATGGCTCTGACCCGATCGATCAATTTCATCAGACGATTGGGCGTGGAGCTTAGGGTCAATATTTCCATCAGTACGGCCAGACCTTCCTGAGTGACTGCGGCGGAAGGCGGGCCTTTACCCAGAAAAGAACAATAAGGCTGCGCCAGACCGTTGAGGGTCGTGCCCAGATGCACCCAGACTTCATGAACTTCAAGCACGCGCAGATCGCGCATGTTAAAGTAAGCGTCCGCCCGCAGTTTTACGTAATCGGTGCCGGCCGCCGCATCGGCCAGAATGCCGTCGCTGATCATCGCCCGGAGGCCGTCGCCGGGGAAAAGAGCCTGAATTTTTTCATTGAGCAGAACGACCGCTTCCTTGGCCGGAATGGTTTTGGGCTCTTCGTTGAGGAAGTCCAGTTTCAGGAGTTGCAAAAGCGTGTCT
Source organism: Methylosarcina fibrata AML-C10 (assembly GCF_000372865.1). Taxonomy (NCBI): domain Bacteria; kingdom Pseudomonadati; phylum Pseudomonadota; class Gammaproteobacteria; order Methylococcales; family Methylococcaceae; genus Methylosarcina; species Methylosarcina fibrata. The sequence continues at coordinate 122,291 of NZ_KB889965.1, forward strand.
TCCATCATGCTGCCCAGCATGGCGATCGGGGGGTCGCCGACGTGGAAGACGTCCTGGGAACAGCCGTAGAGTTCTTGCGAAATATTGGAAAAAGTGGCCGTGCCTCGAGCTTGCAGCATGTCCACGACGTCCTGGTATTCCCTGCATATCCTGCGCATGATGACGCTGAGCGGATTCAGTTGGCCGAGAGTGCGCACGAGGTCGCGTTCAATCCGGTAGAATTCGAGTTTTTTTTCTTCAGGATCGAATCCCAACGGGCGATTTTTATAATAATCCGGCGTGACTTCGGGGAGCATTTTGCAATTTTTGTTGAAAAAGGCTTGTTTAATGCTCTCGTCCCATTTGATGGCATCGAGAATGCGGATGGGTTGCTGTGCCTTGACGATCCGGTCGGAAAGCGCTTTGACCTGAGTCAGGTAGGTTGAAGGAGGCTTAACGTTTTTTTCGGGCATGGAAAAATATCTTGTTTATGATCGATAAGGTTCGGAAAAACGGCCTGTAAAAATCAACGGATCCCATAACGGAACCAGATTCCGTAAATCAACAAATTAAGCAAGCCCAGCGGAATTCCGAGACGGGCGAATTCGAAAAAGCCGAGGCTAGCCTTATGTTTTTCGGCGTGCTGAACAATGATTACATTGCTCGCTGCGCCCAGAATCAGAAAATTGCCGGCGATCGTGCTGCCAGCGGCCAGCGCCATGGAGATTTCGGCGTGCGCGTGCGGAAGCAAGGGCAAATACAATGCGACCAGCGGCACGTTGGAAATCAATTGGCTGAGTGCCGCGCTGAGCAGCAAGACGGCGGGAAGCGACGACACGTCGACGTGCAGGTCGGCGACCCAATCTTGCAATACCCCTGTCTGCCAGACGCTGGCCGTGAGCACGAACATCGAAGCAAAAAATACCAGGGTCGGCCAGTCCAGGCTCTTTAACAATTGTATCCGATTGGAATTGTATAATAACGGAGGCAACGCCGAGAGAACAGCAATATGGCTCAGTTCCATCCGGATCGAACTGCCCAGCTCCGGCAAGACAAGGTTCGCGGTAATCGACCCGATCAGAAGAATTAACGAAAGACGGGCCGCTTTGGCCAATTTTTTATCGATCAATTCGACCGGACCATGACAAAGAGGCGTTTCTTTGGTGAATTGCTTCCGGTAGACCCTGCGTAAAATGAGATAGGTAAGACCGAGGTTGAATAAGGACGGTAGGGCGAGTGAAGTGAAAAAGGCCGAAAACGGAGACGCAAACCCTGCGTGCCGGACAATCAGCAGATTTTGCGGGTTGCCGATGGGCGTCATGACGCTGCCGATGGTAATCGCATAAGCGAGCGTCAGCAATAAAAGAGAATTGTTGATTTTGTGCTCTCGGGCCAGTCTCAATACCAACGGAGTGCCGATAATGGCGAGAGTGTCGTTCATCAATAGAGCCGAGCCAAAGGCCGAACCGAACAAGACGGCAAGAATCAACTGGGATACGGATTGAATCCGGCTAAACAAACGGTAGGAGATAAAATAGAGATATCCGCTCGCTACCAGGGTCTGGCCGACGATGAACATTCCTGCCAGAAACACCATGACGTCTAGATCGATGGCTTTAAGGGCGTCGTGAACGCTGATGTCTCCGGTCAGCAGGACGATGAGCGCTCCGGCCGTCATCGAGTGCCAGATCCGGACCGTAACGCGGCCGATTTTTCTTACCGCAATTAACACAAATACGGCTATCATTACTGTCAAGGGTACATTCATTTCCATTCACCTATGGGGATTGAATTCCACAAATTGCATTGAACGCTATCGGCGATTTCGGACGGATTTTAAAAGTTCAGAAATTTAAGACTCTTCCGGAATGTTTTAATTGAAGGCTTTACGCGGTCTTTATTTAGAGGAAAGGCGGTTCCGATAAAGAAACTGCACCGATCTGCATTAAATAAACGCAGCCAGAGAATGAATATGAATAAACATAAATTATTGAGTTTCTCCGACGAGAAGGGGGAGATCGTCCTCTCCAAGAGAAAATTCTTGAAAAATATTGTCTACGGTTCCTTGCTGGCTATCGGCGGTTCTACGGTCGCCGAGGCAAGAATAGGGCATTTCCCGTCGCATAAGACACTTTCTTTCGAACATATCCATACCGGCGACCGGTTAAGGCTCACTTATTTTGAACAGGGCCGGTATTTGAGAGACGCTCTGGCGGAGATCAATTATCTGCTCCGTGATTTTCGGACCGGCTCGGTTCATCCGATCGATACGGACCTGCTGGATCAATTATACGATCTGAAATTGCTGCTGGGGATCCGGCGGCCTTTTCACATCGTTTCGGGCTATCGCTCTCCCTCCACCAATGCCAAGCTGCGCAGAGCCAGTCGCGGCGTTTCCAAGCATAGTTTACACATGCAGGGCAGGGCCATCGATATTCGCGTGGAAAGGATGGACGTTCGCTTGATCAGAAACGCTGCGATTCACATGGCGCGCGGCGGCGTCGGTTATTATCCCGGTTCCGATTTCGTTCATCTGGATACGGGCCGATTCAGGACTTGGTGAGGCGGATTTCCTGCCCACTCAATTGCCCGGTTCCCTTCCGGGTCGTCTCGATTTATTTGATGATTTGAGGCGGCACCGTGTTTTTACTGATAAACAGCGATTGGTCGGACAGATCCTGAGGTTTTTTAAGAACTTCGAGCAGGATTTCATCGTGTCCGTAAATATCCGGATAAAATGTCAGACTGTCGTTCTCGTCAATAAAGGACGTTGTATAAAAGAACAGCACCGGGATGGGGTGTTTCAAAATGACTCTTTGAGTTTTGGCGGTTTTCATTGTCATATGTACGTTTTCCTGGCTCCATCCCGCCTGGTCTTTTAAGGCAAAACCGGCCAAGGCTTCCGGATTTTCGACCCGTACGCAGCCATGGCTGAAATCCCGCCGGGATTTGCTGAACAAGGCATTGGCGGGCGTATCGTGCAAATAGACGTCTTCCTTGTTCGGAAACATGAACTTTACCCGGCCCAAGGCATTCTTGCGCCCCGGACGCTGGCGGATCTTGAGCACTCCCTGCTTCAAAAGAGCGATGGCATCGGGAGTAAACGCGACGGCCCTGGCATCGCTCGTGAAGCCTGTGACCATTTCCATGTTCTCCTTTTCAAGATACTGGGGATTGGCACTCAACTTGGGCAGGATTTCATCCTTGACAATGCTGTAGGGCACGTTCCAGTAGGGCATGAAATCGATGAAACGCATCTCCGCCATCAACACCGGAGTTTGATTTTTCAAAGCCTTGCCGACGACCACTTTCATATTGAGAATGCCGGGATGGGGCTTGCCGATGTCGTCAAAAGCCCACAACTGGAAAGCCGGAATATTGACGATAATGTAAGTTCCGGCGTTTATTTCCGGCAGCCAGCGCAGCCGTTCCATCGCCAATTCGATTTGAGTGATCCTCTGTTTGAAAGGAATGTTGATGGCGGCGGCGGTGCTTTTGCCGATGACGCCGTCGGGGTTCAGGCCATGGCGTTTCTGGAATTTCATCACGCCGTCGCGAATCGGGTTGGCGTATATATCGGCGTTTTTGGGATCGGGTTGATCCTTGTTGTCGAACAGATCGCCGACGGAGACCAGAAAGTTCTTCAGACTCTGCATTTGAGGATGCCGGTCGCCGGGACGAAGCGATTTGGCAATCAATAACTGGAAGGGAACATATTGAGCATCCAATTGTCTGTACAACGCCAGCGACTGCTTCAGCTTCTGGTACTGCAAAAGTTTGGGTTCCACTGTATCCGGTAACTTGGCAAGCGTACCCTGGGCCAGCGCGGCTTTAATCAATACTGGCAGATCGGCCAGTTTTTTTTCCCTCGGTTTCAAATTGAAGTGGATTCCCTGCGGATTGACCCGGCCATAATGCAGATCGTGCAGAAAGCGCAATAACGACAGGCTCAACGCCGTATCGTACAATGCCAATTTTTTCAAGTTTTCGGGCGGCAATGCAAGCGTTGCGGGCAGAGTCCTCTGCAATAATTCGGCATCGTAATCGGCCGGATTCAAGCCGTGCAGCGAAGCGTTTGCCAGCAGATTGAGCGCTTCGGCAAGATTCTTTTTGGAATCGTCGCGCCCCAGCCAGAGCAGCCGGTAGTTTTCCATTTTATATAAGGCATCGAGGTCATCGAAACGATTGGCGAAAGAGGGCTGCAAAAGATCGGGATGCTGTTTTGCCGAAATGATCGCGAAAATCTCTTTGGCTACTCCGGTTTTCTGTTCGGTCATTTCTTCGGCTCCCGCCGGAGTCACCACCAGACTGGTTAAAATGAGCGACATCAGCGTGGAAAAATAAATGCCGTGCCGGATTTTTAGATTCATTTTATTCTGCGCACAAGGTCTTATGGCGGTAAGCATGGCAATTCCCACAATGAATGGATGGAACAAAAACCTCAAGGCGGCCGGAAAAAGCAGGGAAGGGCATCCAGGGAGCGGAAGTAATGAGGCTTTTACTCCGAACGGCTTATTTAACTTCAAATTCATTATCGGAAGCTTAATTGCATAAGTAAGGAGCTTTCGTGGATTCTATTTTTTCCTGAACGGAAAAGACTCGGATGGAAGGGCGTTGGCGGAGAGAAGGTCTGTAGCGGCGGCATTTAAGTATCTGTTAATTACTTTAATGGATGATGTCATAATACTACCATTATCGCCGTCTTTATAAAGAGATAAATTGCGGGTGAAACCATTCCTGTCCGTTCAGCCAAAGAAAGCGGCGATCGATGCGGAGGATGTCACATCATGTAGGGGGGGGTACTCGAACTTGACGAGTGTCCGCACAGTAGATCTTGCCTTCTTGTCTTTTATCCCCGGAACTGATCGGAACGGCGAGGGAATGCCGAACAGCCGTGCTTGCATTGAGGTCATGGATGGAGAGCGCGGATACTTCAATGACCGATTTCGGTTGGTTGGCAAGGCAAAATCTAAAAAAAGACTTTGCCGGAGAGAAATAGTTCGCCTGTTTATTCTAAATTATAAGGATGTTTTTCGGGTACCGGCTCGACCAAGGCGTCGGCGCAGAGCGATAAATTCGACAAGCGGTATTGATCGCGCTTGCAGAGGGCGGAGTGACCGGACTCTTTCCGCTGCTATTGCCCGGAGTCCTCCGCGGCAGGGAAAAACAGAACAATGAGCGCGTCCAACACAACCTCGACAATGCCATGACTCATCTTACTTTTTTAGGCGCCACCGGACAAGTGACCGGTTCCTGTTATCTTCTGGATACGGGAGCTTTTCGCCTCCTGCTGGACTGCGGGCAATTTCAGGGCTCGAAAGAAACCGAAAAACAAAATTTTGCCGATTTCGGCTTCAACCCGGCCGATATCGACGCCGTCATCCTGTCCCACGCTCATCTCGATCATTGCGGGCGCCTTCCCAAGCTGGTCAAGGAGGGCTTTAAGGGGCCGGTCTATTTGACGCAGGCCAGTTTCGCGCTGGTGGAATTGATGCTCAGGGATGCGGCCAACCTGCAATTGCGGGATACCGAATGGGAAAACAAACGCAGGGAAAGAGCCGGTAAAAAATTGCTTGAGCCTCTTTTTACGCTCGACGACGTGGAAAAACTGATGGTTCTGCGATCGCCTCTGGCCTACGACGAGGAAACCGAAATACTGCCGGGAATCGGTTTGTCCTTTCACGAAGCCGGACACATCCTGGGTTCGGCGATTGTTCGGTTGCGCATCAACAAAGACGGCCGGACCAGGACCTTGGTATTTTCCGGCGATTTGGGCAATCCCGAATCTCCTTTGCTGCGCGATCCGGCGGTATTGACCGAGGCCGACGTGCTATTGCTGGAGTCTACGTACGGCGACAGGGATCATAAACCTCTGAGCAATACTCTGGACGAGTTGCGCGATACGCTCCGGGAAGCCGACCGCAGCGGAGGAAACGTCATTATCCCGGCGTTCGCCGTGGGGCGGACGCAGGATCTCATTTACTGGCTGGGCAAAATCAAGCGCCAGGGCGGGCTGCCGCAGCAGCAAATCTACCTGGACAGCCCGATGGCGATCAGCGCCAGTAAAATCTATGCCGAGCACGTGCATCTGTTCAACATCGACGATCCGGAATTTACCCGAATCGCCTCGACCGGCTGGGAGGCGTGGCTGCCGGGTTTGATTTTTTCCGAAACTCCCGAAGAGTCCATGGCAATCAACCGCATCGCCGGCGGAGTCATTATCATTGCCGGCAGCGGCATGTGTACCGGAGGGCGTATTCGCCACCATCTCAAATACAATTTATGGCGGCGCAATGCCCATATCATTTTTTCGGGATATCAGGCCGAAGGCACCCTGGGCAGAATCATCGTCGACGGCAAACGGACGTATGTCAAAATTCTGGGCGCCGAGATCAATATGGCGGCCCAGGTTCATACGCTGGGGGCCTTAAGCGCTCATGCCGATCAGAGCCAATTGTTGAAGTGGGCGAACCACTTCAAGTCGTCAAGGCCCCGAGTCTATCTGATTCATGGAGAAAAGTCGGCCGCTCTGTCGTTACAGACCTGCTTTCGCCGAATGGGCTGGAATGTCGACGTTCCGAAAGAAGGCGATCGGATAACACTCTAATTTATTTAAGATTTTGTGGCTGTTTGCAACTTCAGTCATTCTTTTCAAGATTCCATTTCCTCGTATTTAACGCTTCAGTGAATGAAAGCCTTTGTTTTTACTCCCATGCAGACACGAAACTTTTTATTTTTTCCTCTGATTTTTTTACTGATGCATTCGATTGCCTTGCCGGCCGTATCGGCCGACCGCGAGCACAAGCTAAAAAACGGCGCCGTGCTCGACACCAGCAAGGAATCGTTAACGTCGAAAATCGAAGCGATAAAGACCCGGCAAGGGCTGGACGAAGCGCAAAAAACCAAACTGCTGGCCGTTTATCAAACGGCGGAAGACAATTTGAGCAATGTCGACAAATTGAATGCCCAGACGACCGAGTATACCGGAGCCATCAAGGCGGCTCCCGAGCAAACCCGAAAGCTTCTGAAAGAAATCGAGATCGGCCAGCAAAAGCAGCCCAAACAGAAATTCGAGGATTTAAATCGCATACCGACCGAAGAACTCGAACAGCGCCTTGTTCTGGAAAAAGGAAAAATCAGTAATCTGGACGAACAAACGCAAATGAAGGAAGCCGACCTGGTGTTGCAAAACAGTCGGCCCCGATTGATCCGCGAAGAAATCGTCGCGGCCCAGCAGGATATCGACGAAGCTCAAAAAAAGCTCGATTTCATCGATGCCGGTCCGGAATCGAAACTGGAGATGGAAGCCAATCAGTTTCAGTTGAAAACGCTCATCGATTCGCGCACCGCCGAACTGAAAATGCTCGAAGCCGAGGCCGCAAGCAATCCAGCCAGAATCGAACTGCTCAAGGTTGAGTTGCGCTTGCTGGAAGTGCGAAAGAACGAGTTGGCTCCGCTGGTGGCCGCGATAGAGAATCTATTGGCCGACCGCAGGCAACAGGAAGCGAAGGAAATCCAGGATGCCCTGAGCCAGGCGGAAAAAGAACTGTCGGGCAAACATCCGGTCATTCAGAATATTACCCGCGAAAATATCCAATACAGCCGGGATTTGCAGGCAATTACCGGTAAAATCGAGAAATACGCCGAACAGAAGAACAAGTTCGACGCGGAAGCCGCTGAAATTGAAAGCGACTTCAAAAGTGCGGAAAAAAAGATCAGTCTGGCCGGACTGAGCCCCGCTCTCGGCAGAATTCTACGCGAACAGCGGCGCAATCTGGTCAGCCAGGATAATTTTGCGCTCCAAACCGAAAACATCCAGGAAGAAACGGCCGCCACCAGTCTTGAGCAACTGGCCGTCGAAGAAAGGCTCAAGGAGTTTACCGATGTCGATACCCGATTAAAACAGTTGATGCGGAGCCGGGTCGATGATGCCATGCCTTTGGATCAAAGGATGATGATCCAGGCCGAATTGAGGGTGTTGCTCAGCAGCCAGAAAGAGGTGCTGAATAAGTTATCCATTGCCTATACCACGTATTTGAGAACGTTGGGCGACGTCGATTTTGCGCGCCGGCAATTATTGAATCAGACCGGAAAGTTTTCCGTTTTTCTTGACGAGCGCCTGTTGTGGGTGCCCAGTTCGGAACCCATCAATGCCGCTTATCCGATCGATCTTTATCACTCGCTGCAATGGCTGTTGTCGCCGGGCAATTGGAAGCTGTTGATACGCGACGCGGTCCGTATCGGCATCGATAATTTATTTTTGAGTCTGCTTGCGGTGGCCGGCTTGGTGTTGCTGCGTTCAGGCAGAAATTGGGCCAAGCAGCAGTTGATTGCGATTTCCGGTAAAGTCGAAAAAATTTATACCGATAATTTTTATTACACCTGGAAGGCTTTGGCGTGCACGCTGGTGCTGGTTTCGCCGTTGCCCTTTTTCATTTATTTGCTGGGCTGGTTCTTAAGCGTCGATTGGTCTGCGGCCGATTTCAGCAGAGCCGTCGGAGAAGGCTTGCAAAGTGCGGCGATTCCGATGTTTATATTGCGGTTCTTTTATCGGTTGTTCGCGCCGTCGGGCATCGCCAATCATCATTTTCAATGGCAAAAAAACAATACCCAGTTGCTGCGGAGGCAACTGGCCTGGCTGCGTTTCATCGCCGTGCCCGGGATTTTCGTCATTTACAGTACCGGCGCCTCGAAAAATTCCGTGTATGGCGACAGTCTGGGGCGTCTGGCTCTGATTGTAATCATGAGTGCGATGGCTTTCTTTTTTAGCCGCCTGCTCAAGCCCGACAACGGACTTCTGCAAACCCACATCAAATCGTATCCGGAGGGCTGGGTTAATCGGACCCGGTATGTCTGGTATCCGGCCACTGTCCTGATTCCCCTGATCGTGATCGGTTTCGCCACGGCGGGTTATTATCTAAGCGCACTGGAATTGCAGCAGAAAATCATCATCACGTTAAGATGGTGCTTTTTGTTGATCATGGTTTATGAGCTGGTCATTCGCTGGTTGACCCTGGTCAACCGGCAACTGGCCTTGAAAAATGCGCGGCAGAAAAGAAAAGCCGCCACCCAGGCGGCTGCAACGCAGGCCGACAAAGCATCGGCGGTAGGCGCCGAAGACCCTGTCGTTTGTGTTGAGGAACAGCTTATCGACATCCCCAGGATCAATGCGCAAACCATCAAATTACTGAATGTTTTTACCGCATTCAGTGTGATTGCCGGTTTTTGGCTCATCTGGAAAAACATTCTGCCGGCGTTTTCGTTTCTGGAACGGATCGAGCTTTGGCGGCATCTGGTCAAGATCGACAATCAGGAACTCCATCAGCCGATTACGCTGGCCAATTTGATGCTGGCCGGCTTGTATGTGTTCGTTACCGTGGTCTCGGTCCGAAATTTTTCCGGAGTGATGGAAATATTGGTTTTCAGGCGCTGGTCGATAGAAGCCGGAGAGCGCTATGCGGTCAATCAACTGGCCAAATATTTCCTGATCGCGGTCGGTTTTGTCAGCGTGGCCAACGAGTTGGGAGGGAGCTGGTCGGAAGTGCAATGGCTGGTGGCCGCGCTCGGCGTCGGTCTGGGCTTCGGTTTGCAGGAAATATTCGCCAACCTCGTATCCGGCATCATCCTGTTGTTCGAACGACCGATCCGGATCGGAGACACCGTCACCATCGGCGACGTCACCGGCAAGGTGAGCCGGATTCAGATGCGCGCCACCACGCTGATCGACTGGGACCAGAAAGAGCTGATCGTGCCCAACAAAACTTTCATTACCAACCAACTGGTCAACTGGTCTTTAAGCGACGCCATTACCCGGATCGTCATTCCGGTAGGCATCGCTTACGATTCGGACGTCGAGTTTGCTCATAAGATCATGATGGACACCGTCAAAACCACGCCCAAGGTGCTTGCCGAGCCGGCTCCCAGCGTGGTGCTGATCGGTTTCGGCGAAAATTCGCTGCAGTTCTCGATTCGTGTGTTTGTCAATGAGCTGGCGGACCGGCTGCCGGTGACGCATGATCTGCATGTCCGGCTGGAGAAGGCCTTGAGGGAGAATCACATATCAATTCCTTTTCCGCATCGCGATGTGTATGTACACCAGGTCGGAGCGGCGGAGGATGCGTTCGCGCCTGCCGTTAAAATGGAGAAAAGCCGGGAGGCGGGCTCCAAACGCATCGCCTTCTGAGAACGAGGCGGCTTGACCGGCATCACCCAGAGTCATGCCGCGATGGCCCAATTACCAAGAGGCGGTTCGGGCGGCTAGTCGGTCAGCAGTTTTCGGTACCCGCTCCGATAATACAACAGCGGATCGCCGGAGCGGCGTAGAGTGCTCTGGACTTCTCCGATAATGATGAAATGAGTGCCTGCGTGAATTTTATTCACTACTGTGCAGGTCAACGACATGATGCTGTCGTCGAGGACGGGCACGCCCGGGCTTTCAAGGTGCCAGGCAGTGTTTGCAAACCGTTGCTGTTGACTGCTTCCGCCCGCGAATTGGTTGGAAATTTCTTGTTGATCCGAATTTAACACATTCACTGCAAAATGGCCGCTTTCCTGAATGCCGTCGCCCGTGTCGGCGGATTCGTTGATGCAGACCAGGATCAGCGGCGGATTGATCGAAACGCTGGAAAACGCCGTGACCGTCATGCCTTGAACTCCATATTTTTCAGATTGGGCGGTTACGACGGCGACGCCGCTCGCCCAGTGTTGCAGGGCCTGTTTAAATTCATCTCCGCTTACAGCCATTAAGTTCTCCTGTATTGATCCGGCTTGCAATGCGCCGTCGGTTTTGCCGGAAATAAGACGACAGCCAGATGGATTCTTTATGATACAACAATTAAATCGAGATTGATTCGGCATTGTGCCCGAGCCGTACGGCGATCCGGCCGCCGGCGCTCCGGAAGAAACCGGGCGGACGGCTCGCCCGGAGGTCGGCGTTATCCGGACGGGGGAAAGCGGCAAAAGGCCGGCCGAGCCGGTAACGGCGCAGTTCCTGCGGATATAAAGTGACCTGCGGCCGGAAACCGAAACGCAACGGTTTATTGCTTGTTTCGCCGCCAATTTCAGGCCTGTTTCAGTTGAGAAATTGACGGTTTTATGATGTAATGAACCGGTTTTACCAACGCGTCTCTCGCTTGGAATGGTCTTTCCGATGGAGAGGATGGTTTCGCTGCAATTTGCTTGGAGAGTAGGCTTCAACTATGCAATTTACAATTAAAAAAGGTTTGGATCTGCCTATAACCGGAGGACCCAAACAGGTTATAGAGAATGGTAATCCGGTAAAAACCGTTGCCGTTCTGGGAACGGATTATGTAGGCATGAAGCCTACGATGATGGTCGCTGAAGGTGATGCGGTCAAACTGGGGCAAATACTCTTCACCGACAAGAAAAATCCGGGTGTCAATTTCACCTCGCCCGGCGCGGGAATGGTGGTGGCCATCCACCGCGGCGCCAAACGGGCTTTACAGTCCGTCGTCATCGAACTGAAAGGCGACGATCAGCAAACGTTCACCCAGTACAAAGAATCCGAGTTGGGCAATCTGACGGCGGAGCAGGTGCGACAGAATTTATTGGAGTCGGGACTGTGGACCTTGTTGCGCACCCGTCCTTACGGCAAGATTCCCGCTATTGACGGCAAGCCGAGTTCGATTTTCGTCACGGCGATCGATACCGCTCCGCTGGCGGCCGATCCTTCCGTTATTGTCAAGGCCAGAGCCAACGATTTTGTCAACGGCCTGACGGTTATCGCCAAATTGACCGAAGGCAAAACCTATGTCTGCAAGGCGGCCGGCGCGGATATCCCCGTCGGCGGCGCGACGGTCGCCGTTGCCGAATTTTCCGGCCCTCATCCTGTCGGGTTGCCGAGTACCCATATTCATTTCATCGATCCCGTCAGCGCGGACAAGTTTGTCTGGTATCTCAACTATCAGGCCGTGATGGCGATAGGCGCCCTGTTCACCACAGGCAAACTGAATATGGAAAGAGTGGTGTCATTGGCCGGACCGACCGTAAAAAATCCCAGATTGATCCGCACCCGCGTCGGGGCCAATACGGACGACCTGGTCAAGGGCGAACTTGAAGACGTGGAAAACCGCGTCATTTCGGGTTCGGTGCTGTACGGCCATCATGCGGCCGACTGGGCGGCCTATCTGGGCGCTTACAGTACTCAGATTTCGGTTTTGCAGGAAGGACGCGCGCGCGAATTGTTCGGCTGGATCGTGCTGGGCAAGGACAAATATTCCGCGCTCGATGTATATATCTCCAGCCGTCAGGATCGTAAATCCGGGCGTAAATTCCCGTTGACTACCAATAGAAACGGCAGTAACCGGGCGATCGTTCCGGTCGGCATCTTTGAAACCGTAATGCCGCTGGACATTCTGCCGACGCCGCTGGTTAAATCGATGATCGTAGGCGATACCGATCAGGCGCAACTCCTGGGTTGCCTGGAACTGGACGAAGAAGATGTCTCCCTGCTGACCTTTGTGGATCCAGGCAAGCATGATTTCGGCCCGGTATTGAGAGCGAATTTAAATAAAATTGAGAAGGAAGGATAATGTCGGCAAGAGATTTTTTAGATAAATTGGAGCCGCATTTTACAAGAGGCGGCAAGTTTGAAAAGTATTACGGTCTCTACGAGATGGTCGATACTTTTATCTATACTCCCTCTACTGTAACGCGCGGCGCAACCCATGTTCGTGACGGCAACGACCTGAAGCGGACCATGACCTTTGTGGTCATCGCAACCTTTTTCTGCATCCTGATGGCGCTGTACAACACGGGTTATCAGGCGAACCTGGCGATCAACGCCATGGGGCTGGAAAAGGCTAGCGGCTGGCGCAGCATTCCGATGGCCTTGTTCGGCTACAACGCGATGAATCCTTTTTCCAACCTGGTTCATGGCGCGCTGTACTTCTTTCCGATCTATATCGTCACGTTGGCGGTGGGCGGCGTTTGGGAAGTCTTGTTCGCCACGGTGCGTGGCCATGAAGTCAACGAAGGCTTCCTGGTTTCGTCGATGCTGTACGCTCTGATATTGCCGCCCAACATGCCTTTGTGGCAGGTGGCCCTGGGCATTTCTTTCGGCATCGTCATCGGTAAGGAAGTCTTCGGCGGCACCGGTAAAAACTTTTTAAATCCCGCTTTGACCGGCCGGGCATTCCTGTATTTCGCTTACCCCGCTTCGATATCCGGCGATGCGGTCTGGGTTGCGGTCGACGGCTATACCGCGGCGACGCCGCTGGGTCTGGCCGCGAACGGCGGTATGGACGCAGTGCATGCGGCAGGCTATACCTGGATGCAATCGTTCTTCGGTTTCGAACCGGGCTGTCTCGGCGAAACTTCGACGCTGGCGATCCTGATCGGCGCGGTTTTTCTGCTGTGGACGCGCGTTGCCTCCTACCGGATCATGGCCGGCGTATTTTTGGGTATGGTTGCAACAACCTTGTTGTTCAACATCATCGGCAGCGACACCAACCCGATGTTCGCCTTTCCCTGGTACTGGCATTTGACCGCCGGCGGCTTCGCATTCGGCATGGTCTATATGGCCACCGATCCTGTAACCGCTGCGATGACCGATGCCGGCCGCTGGATTTTCGGGGTCCTGGTCGGCGCGATGACCGTTTTGATACGTGTAGTCAATCCGGCCTTTCCGGAAGGCATCATGCTGGCGATTCTGTTTGCGAACATGTTTGCGCCGACGATCGATTATTTCGTAATTCAGGCCAATATCAGAAGAAGGATCAAACGTCATGCCTAATCCACAAAAGCAATGCAAACATCTGGAACAGGTTTGCAACAAGCTGAATGAATACGAGTCCTATCGTAAATTCATCGTCTATAAAGACAAAGTCCTGGCGATGGGCAACGATAGTCTGGAAAAGACGATCGCGATCGCGCTGTCGTTGTGTTTTATCTGCGCGATTTTGGTGTCGTTCTCGGCGGTTGCCCTGAAGCCGATGCAGATCTACAACAAAGATCTGGACATGAAGAAAAATATTCTCGATGTGGCCGGCCTGCTCGAAGAAGGTATGGATATCGACAAGGCGTTTGCGGACAAGATCGAAGCGAAAGTCGTTGATCTGGAAACCGGCGATTACGTTGAAAATATCGACGCCAATGCCTACGATCAACGTAAAGCCGCCAAGGATCCTGCGCAAAGCGTTGCGATTCCGAAGGAAAAGGACATTGCCCATATCCGGGTCAAGGCGAAATTGGCCAAAGTCTTTCTGGTCAAGGAAGGCGGCACGCTGAAATCGATCATTCTGCCGGTCAGCGGTTACGGCTTATGGTCCACTTTGTATGGTTTTCTTTCGCTGGATCCGGACGGTCAAACCGTGCAAAGCATCAACTTCTACGATCAAGCCGAAACTCCGGGCCTCGGCGGTGAAGTCGTGAATCCGAACTGGCGCGCTTTATGGAAAGGTAAAAAGGTCTATGCAATGACCGATCAGCCGTCCCTGGAAAAAGGGCTGATTGCCGAGGCCGACGTCGGCGAGCCGGCGTTGAGCTTGGTCAAAGGCACCGTCGATCCCGGCAAGCCGGGCTCCGAATATCAGGTCGACGGCCTGGCCGGAGCGACACTGACCAGTACCGGCGTGACCAATCTGATCAGATATTGGATGAGCAAGGAAGGATTTGCCAAGTATCTGAGCAAAATTAGAGTGAATCAAGGGGTTAAATCATGAGTGCAATATTGGATAAAGCAGGACTAAATACCGAAACCAAAAAGGTTTTGACTAGCCCGCTGGTCGAAAACAATCCGATCACTTTACAGGTTCTGGGAATTTGTTCGGCGCTGGCGGTCACCTCGAAAATGTCGACCTCGCTGATCATGGCGCTGGCGCTGACTCTGGTGACCGCGTTCTCGAGCGCCGCGATCAGCGCCATCCGCAATCATATCCCGAGCAGCATCCGCATCATCGTGCAGATGACGATCATTGCGTCGCTCGTGATCGTGGTCGATCAGATCCTGAAAGCGTTCGCTTTCGAAGTCAGCAAACAGTTGTCGGTTTTCGTCGGTCTGATCATCACCAACTGTATCGTGATGGGCCGCGCGGAAGGCTACGCGATGAAGAATCCGCCGCTGGAGAGTTTCTGGGACGGTATCGGCAACGGTTTGGGTTACAGTCTGATTCTGGTGACCGTGGCGTTTTTCCGCGAAATTCTGGGTTCCGGCAAACTGCTGGGCTACGAAATTTTGAAGCTGAGCAAAGACGGCGGCTGGTACGATCCGAACGGCCTGATGCTGCTGCCGCCCAGCGCGTTTTTCATCATCGGCCTGATCATCTGGGGCGTGCGCCAATGGAAGCCGAACCAGCGGGAAACGGTCGATTACAAAATTATGTCGATAGCTCACGGCGAAGGAGGGCACCACTAATGGAAGCGTATATCAGTTTGTTCGTCAAATCGGTTTTCATCGAAAACCTGGCACTGTCCTTCTTTCTGGGCATGTGCACTTTCATTGCGGTATCGAAAAAGATTTCGACCGCAATGGGGCTCGGCATTGCGGTGATGATTGTGCAGGCGATTACCGTTCCCGCCAATAATATCGTCTATCATGCGGTATTGAAGGAAAACGCGCTGGCCGCTATCGGCATCCAGGGCGTCGACTTGAGCTTTCTGGCCTTATTGAGTTGTATCGGCATGATTGCGGCTCTGGTGCAGATTCTGGAAATGATTCTGGATAAATTTTTCCCCGCTCTTTACCATGCGCTCGGCGTGTTTTTGCCGTTGATCACGGTCAACTGCGCAATTCTCGGCGGCAGTCTGTTCATGATCGAGCGCGACTACAATCTCGGCGAAAGCGTCACCTACGGAGTCGGCAGCGGCCTCGGTTGGGCTCTGGCTATCACCGTCATGGCCGGCGTGCGTGAAAAACTTAAATACAGTGATATTCCCGCCGGTCTGCAAGGCCTGGGCATCACTTTTATTACTGCGGGTCTGATGTCTCTCGGCTTCATGGCTTTCTCCGGAATCCAACTGTAAGGGTACTCGAATGCTGGATATTTTATTAGGGATTGTCATCTTTACGGCGCTGGTGATTGCGCTCGTATTCGTGATCATCGGCGCGAAAAAGAAACTCGTGGCCGAAGGCGACGTTGAGATCCTGATCAATGATGAAAAGAAAATTCATGTGCCGGTCGGCGCCAAGCTGCTGACCGCACTGGCCGACAACGGATTGTTCGTCTCCTCGGCCTGCGGCGGCGGCGGCACCTGCGGCCAGTGCAAGGTCAAGGTGAAATCCGGCGGCGGTGAAATCCTGCCGACCGAATTGACCCACATCACCAAGCGCGAGGCGGCTTGCGGCGAACGTCTTTCCTGCCAGGTCAGCGTCAAGCACGACATGGACATCGAAGTCGAAGACTCGGTTTTCGGCGTCAAAAAATGGGAATGCACGGTCAGGTCGAATCATAACGTGGCGACCTTCATCAAGGAACTGGTGCTCGAACTGCCGCCCGGCGAGTCGATCGACTACCGTGCCGGCGGTTACATTCAGATCGAATGCCCGCCGCACGTGGTCAACTACAAGGAGTTCAACATCGAAGAACGTTTCCATGAAGATTGGGACAAATACAATCTGTGGCGCTACGTTTCGGATGTCAAGGAGCCGGTTCTGCGCGCTTATTCGATGGCCAGCTATCCCGAAGAAAAGGAGATCATGCTGAACGTGCGTATCGCCACGCCGCCGCCGCGAGCCGACGAAAGCGTGCCGCCGGGCAAGATGTCTTCGTATATCTTCAGCTTGAAACCGGGCGACAAATGTATTATTTCGGGCCCTTACGGTGAATTCTTCGCGAAGGAGACCGATGCCGAAATGGTCTTCGTCGGCGGCGGTGCCGGGATGGCGCCGATGCGTTCGCACATTTTCGATCAATTGCGCCGGTTGAAATCCAAACGCAAGATGACCTTCTGGTACGGCGCGCGGAGCAAACGCGAAATGTTCTATGTCGAAGATTTCGACATGCTGGCGAAAGAAAATCCGAACTTCACCTGGCACGTGGCATTGTCCGATCCCCTGCCGGAAGACAACTGGACCGGCTATACCGGCTTCATTCATAACGTGCTGTATGAAAACTATCTGAAAAATCATCCGGCACCGGAAGACTGCGAGTTTTACATGTGCGGTCCGCCGATGATGAACGCCGCAGTGATCAACATGCTGCTGGAAAATGGCGTCGAGCCGGAAAACATCATGCTGGACGATTTCGGCGGTTAAAAGGAACAATTCTCCCTGTGAAAAGAACTTCTCTCAGGGAGAACGGCTTCTATCATACAGCTTAAACTTTTACCGATTGCCAAGATCTTATATCGAAAATAAGGTTTTGTCGCCCCTTTCAATGCGGACAGCAATATTGAAAACATCATGCGATGAGCCCATCAATTGTCAACGGAGTCATGGCATGGTCAATAAATATCCAATGCTGGGAATATTGCTCATATTCTTGGCTTGTTCCGGGATCTCGTTCGGCAGTTCGGGATCGCTCGGCAACAGCTATTCCTTCGGTTATACCAATCCTCCGTACGGTGTAACCAGTTCGCCTTCCGGCAGCACGATGCGTTGCGGGCGTAAACTGGTTTCCATAGGCGATTATAAAAACGACGTCTATGCGGTTTGCGGAGAGCCGGAATCCATCGACACCCGTACCAAATTGGTCGGCAGCACCTTCCATTTTCCGCGTCGAACGATCGACATCCACGACTATGAAGAAGTACAAGTGGAAGAATGGGTGTACAATTTCGGCACCAAACGATTCCGCAAGTACCTTCGTTTTGAAAACGGGCGGCTGGTCGAAATCAGAAATCTGGAAAGAAGTCCCTGATGCTTTTGAATTTTTGTGTTGGAATCAAGAAAACACAGCAATTTTGTTTTGATATTATTAAACTAATGCGGCGGTGGTCTGTCTTCAGATGGACACGGTAAAATGAATTCGAATAATGATTTCGGCGATCGAGGATGCTTGTCTGGTGAAAGAAAGGGCTTTATTGCGGTCGAATCGGAATCGGCAGCGTTTCAGATCGAATTGAAATGGTGAGGTGATACAATGACTTATTTTTTGGTGACTTTTGCAATTATGCTGGTGGTGGTCGTTTTCATGGCGATCGGGGTTATGTTTGGCCGGCGTGCAATCAAAGGCTCGTGCGGCGGATTGAATTCGGGCGCGTGCGTTTGCGTGGAGAAATGCGAAAAACGGAAAAAAATGGAAGCCAAAGGGACTGTTTAGATCGGCATTGGAAAATACCTTGAATTGACTAGGGGCATTGTTCGTTCGATAATTGGGCCTGTTGAGAATAAATAAAGGGGAAATTTATGCTGACAAAAATTACCGTAGGGGATTATATGACCCGAAGACTGGTGACTCTGACCAAGGACACCAACGTCTTCGATGCCATCAAAAAATTAATGGACCATAAAATCACCTGTGCCCCGGTCGTCGACGACCGAGGCCAACTGCAAGGCATGTTTTCGGAAACGGACGGCATGAATGTGTTCCTGGAAAGCGTTTACAATCAGGGAATGAGCGGAAAAGTGGGTGATTACATGACCGTCGACATCATCACGGTGACGCCCGAGACGAGCATTGTCGATCTGGCGAAAAAATTCCAGGAGTCTTCGGTTAGAAGTTTTCCGGTATTCGAAGACACCGAACTGGTCGGCATCATCAGTAGAACCGATCTGCTCAAAGCCTTGGCCAAACTTAATTAAGCGTTAATCGTATCCGAGTGGTCGATGGCCGAAAAGGAGTTGTACTGGCACGACTACGAAACGTTCGGCACGGATCCGCAGCGCGATCGGCCTGCGCAATTTGCGGGCGTGCGCACCGATGAAAATCTGCAACAAATTGACGATCCTCTGGTGGTTTACCTCAAACCCTCGGAAGACACGCTTCCTCATCCCGATGCTTGCCTGATCACCGGCATCCTTCCGCAACTGGCCGAAGCCAAAGGCCTCTGCGAAGCGGAGTTTATCCGTCTCATCCATCAACAAATCGCCCAGGCCAATACCTGTACGCTGGGTTACAACACGCTGCGCTTTGATGACGAACTGACTCGCAATTGCCTTTATCGAAATTTTTATGATCCCTATGCCCGAGAATGGCAAAACGGTAATTCCCGCTGGGATTTGATCGATGTAGTCCGGGCCGCCAGGGCGCTGCGCCCCGACGGCATTGAGTGGCCCACTAATGAACAGGGCGTTCCCAGTTTCCGCCTCGACCAATTGACGGTCGCCAACGGCATTGCCCATCAGTCCGCGCACGACGCGCTCTCCGACGTGTATGCGACCATTGCTTTTGCCAAACTGTTGAGCCAGGCTCAGCCCAGGCTCTTCCGGTTCCTCTGGCAAAACCGCCTCAAGAACGCAGCGCTCGGCTTGTTGAAACCGGGCCGTTTCGAACCGCTGGTTCATGTCTCCGGCAGATACCCGGCCGCGAAATCCTGCCTGGCTCTGGTAGTGCCTCTTTGTTCTCATCCGGTAAACGGCAACGGCATTCTCGTCTACGATTTGTCGGTCGATCCCGAACCCCTGCTGGAACTGTCTCCGGAAGAAATACGCCGGCGGCTTTTTACGGCAAGCCAGGATTTGCCGGAAGGCATTGCCCGAATCCCGTTGAAAACGGTACACGTTAATAAATGCCCTGTGCTGGCGCCGCTTTCGGTCATTCGGCCCGCCGATGCGGAGCGCCTTGAGCTGGATTTGGGCACGTGTTTCGTTCATCTCGACAAAATAAAATCGGCTACGGGATTGTCCGAAAAACTAACGGTCGTATTTACCGGGAAAAGCGATTTTCCGTTAGACTCCGATCCCGATCTGTCGATCTACAGCGGCGGATTTTTTTGCGATGCCGACAAGAAAACCATGGCCTTCATACGCACGTTGCCGCCCGACCGTCTGGCCAAAATGCAATTCCGGTTCACCGATTCCCGCCTGCCCGAAATGCTGTTTCGCTATCGGGCGCGCAACTACCCCGACTCTCTCACTGGCGAAGAAAGCGCCCAATGGAAAGGTTTTTGCCTGCGCCGTCTGACCGGTCGGGAACCCGGCGCGAGCATTACTTTCCGCGATTACTTCAGACGGCTGCGGGAGCTTGACAGCGAAGGGCAGGCCGATAAGGAAATGATCCGGTCTTTGAAAAGCTACGGACTGGAGAAAATGCGTTGGTTGGGCCTGGACGAAGCGGAACTTTCTTACTGCGATGAGCAGACGACCTGAGAGCTTGGCGCCGAGGCGGACAATCTTATGGGCTTTGTAAAGAGTGCCCACGTTGTCCGGAACCCGGATTCGGTTGGACAGTTCCAGGAAATCATCCATAACCGGAAGAGTCTAAAAATGAGGCCTACCAATGTTCAGACTGCATTAAGGTTTCGATTGATATGATTTCTATCCGAATAATCGCTTTAAACTTCCCGATACTTGTGAGCAGGTCTCCATGAACGCTAAATATTCTTCAGGATTGCCGGCCAGAATATTGTTACCGGTGATTCTGCTGATTTGTCTGTTACCGGTACCGCCGGCTCAGGCCTATCCTTTCCGGGACGAGGCAGCGGACGTGTTCCACGATGCGCTGGCCCCTTACGGCAATTGGGTTCACCACCGGACTTACGGAAGAGTATGGTATCCCCGGCATGTGCCGAGGGACTGGCGGCCCTATACCGACGGCTATTGGTCCTATACCGTCACTTATGGCTGGCTATGGGTATCCGACTGGGTATGGGGCTGGGCGCCTTTTCATTACGGACGCTGGGTTTGGGACGACTGGTACGGATGGATCTGGGTGCCCGGAACGCTGTGGGCTCCCGCCTGGGTATTCTGGCGGTATGGCGGCGACTATCTTTCGTGGGCGCCCATGCCGCCCGATTATCTCTGGAATCCGTACGCCACTTATTCGACTTTTTATTTCGATTACGGACGCTACGTGCATTGGGATGCCTGGGTGTTTGTTCGTGAACGGGATTTTCCGCGCCGTCATAAACCCCATCGCCTGATCGCGCCGGACCGCAATCCGGAATTGCTCAATTCGACTCAGCCGACCGGTAACCTGACGGTGGTCAACGACCGGATCATCAACCAGGGCATCCCTGTGCATCGTATTGAACGGGCCATCGGAAGCCGGATCAAACCGGAAGCCCCCAAAGTCATGACGGATTCCGAATGGAAAAAGGAAGACCGCCGCGGCAGAGCGAGCCGGAGTCCGGTCATTTACCGGCCGATCGACGTCAAACCCACTCCCGACGTCGTCCGGCAGCAGGAACAACAGGCCAGACAACTCTCCGAGCGGCTTGCTACTTATCCTCCGGGACCAACCGAGCGCAGTGGGCCGGAACGCGAGGCCTCGCCCCGGGTGCCCGGCCGTTTGAGCGGCAGGCCCGTTCCGTTGGATTATGCCGAGCCTCAAGAGCCGGCAACAGTTCCGCCCGTAATACCGCAGCCGGCGGTGCCGCTCTGGACTGTTCCCGAACCAGAGGGTAATTTACCTTTGAGACCAGGACGCAGCATAAATCAACCACAGGAAAGAGCGACCGATCGGGACCTTGAGCTGGAACGTCAGCAACAGGAACTGGAAAGGCAGCAGCGGGCCGAAGAAGAGCGCCTGCAACGGGAAGCCGCAAGCCGGCAGGAAGAAGAGCGCCGCCGGCAATTCGATCTGGAGCGGCAACGGCAGGATGAACAGGAACGTCTGCGGAGGGAATCCATCCGCCGGCAAACGGAAACTTCCACACGCCAGCAACAGGAACTGGAACGGCAACAGCAGGAAGAGCAAAGGCGCATGGAAGAAGCCGTCCGTCGTCAGGAACAACTCGATCGTCAACAGCAAAGCGAATTACAGCGGCAGATGGAGCAAGAGCGGGCCAGAGATGCCGCCCGTCAGAGGGAAGAGATCAATCGTCAGCAGGAACAGTTATACCGCCAACCGCCGATGGATTCGCAACAGCCGGAAAAGGCGCCGGATGCGGAAAGATTGCGCCCCCAAAGGGAGATGATCGAGCAGCCGATCATGGAGCAACCGTCCATGCCGCAGTCGACCGATGGGCAAATGCCGCCGGAACAGGGCGGAAGAATCCGAAGCGGCCGAAGTTTGAGCCGGGGCCAGCGATCCAGATAAAGGCCGGATCGCTTCGGTTCGTTCGACACCGCCATTTAACCGGTCTTCGAGATCTTCTTTATCGTCAGGCCGGTTGCAAAACCGCTCTGACTCGAACCCGGCAACAAAAACCACGGTGCGAGAGCCGATTCGCTATAATGTGATACTATTTGAAAAAATATCTGTTATAGAGGATGACTATGGCTGAGGCGAAAAGCGAGAAACACAAGATAGTAATCGTCGGAGGCGGAGCGTCGGGATTGGAGCTGGCGACCAAATTGGGGCGGACCCTGGGGAAAAAAGGAAAGGCCGAAATCGTATTGCTCGACGCGACTTCGACTCACATATGGAAACCTTTGCTGCATGAAGTGGCTGCGGGAACCCTCGACGAATCGGAACAGGTCGAATATCTGTCCCAGGCTTACCGAAACAATTTCCGCTTCAGGCTGGGCAGAATGGAAGGATTGAACCGGAGCAAAAAGGAGATTTACGTCAGCCCGACTTACAACGACAGCGGGGAAGAACTGATTCCCAAGGCCACCCTCAACTACGATACGCTGGTCATGGCGGTCGGCAGCGTCAGCAATACCTTCAATATCAAAGGCGTGGCCGAGCATTGCATGTTTCTGGACACCACCACTCAGGCTTTCCGGTTTCAGAAGCAACTGGTCGAAACCTACATCAAAAATTATGCGGGCAAGGACAGTGCCAGCGGCAAGCCTCTGTCCATCGTCATTATCGGCGCCGGCGCGACGGGGGTGGAGTTGTCCGCCCAGTTGCACGAAGTATCCAATCTATTGGCCGTCTATGGGCTTCAGGAATCGAACAAAGTCAAACTGACCATCATCGAGGCGGCCACGCAACTGTTGCCGGCGTTGCCTCCCCGGCTGGCGAATGCCACGCAACAGCAGCTCGTCAAGCTGGGCATCGATCTCAAACTGGGCCGGCGAGTCACGGAAGTCACCAAGGACTCGGTGACGACTCACGACGGCGAAGTCATACCCGCCGATCTGAAAGTCTGGGCCGCGGGCATCAAGGCGCCGGACTGGATGAAGCAACTGGACGGACTGGAAACCAATCACATCAATCAGTTGGTCGTCGATGAAACGCTGAAAACCGCCGACGACGACATCTTTGCGATGGGCGATTGCGCGGCTTGCGTCTGGCAGGGGCATAAAGGCAATGTTCCGCCCAGGGCCCAGGCTGCGCATCAGCAGGCGTCCACTTTATACAAATCCCTGATCCATCGGCTGAAAGGCAAACCGCCGGTAAAATACGTCTATCGCGATTACGGCTCGCTGGTGTCTTTGGGGCAATACACGACGGTCGGCAATCTGATGGGCAATCTGATGGGAACGATCACGATCGGCGGATTTATCGCCAGGGTCGTGTATCTGTCCTTGTATAAGATGCATCAGGTGGCGGTTCACGGCTATTTCCGCACGGCGATGCTGACTCTGTCCAACGTGTTCCGACGCAGCGCCCACGCCACCATTAAATTACACTAAAACAGCACACGGCAAGGGAACGCATCCCGATCCTCCCGTCTTGCCTATTGAATCTCAACCAGAAAACCGACATGCTAGAAATTGAATACGAGTTCCTTGAAGAAGATTTGGTAAATTTTAACGAAGCGCAGTTCCTGAAGTCGAAGGACATACAGGACAACATCCGGAGAAACCGGTGGATCCTGCCGGCCATCATGCTGCTCATCGGCGCTTTTTATCTGTATTATTACGGCGACAAAACGTCGACCGCCTATATTGTCGCAATCGCCGTGCTTTGGGCCTGGCTGTCTCCGAAAATCATCCTGTACGATCTGCGCCGTCAAGTGCTGGGCAAATACACGCAGCTCGAAAAAAAGAATATGTTCGGAATGTACACGTTGACGATCGATCCGGCCAATCCGACTTTTTTATTGGAAAAATCGCCCAGCGGCAAAAATAAAATGCTCTGGTCCGAGCTGGTTCGGGTCGAGTACGGCAAACGCTACGTCTACATCTTCATCACGCTGGATATGGCGCTGGTGATACCGGTCGACCGGGTTAAAAAAGGCGATCTCGAAAAATTCGCCGAACAGGCGGAAAAAATGATCGAGCGCTACGCATAAGTTCTGTCGGATTATCAAGATAGCTCCAAGATTCAAATTTCAGGAAGTTTTAGTCAGTGCAACAGCGAACCGTCAAGCAACGCCTGGTCGTTCTGGATACCGAAACCACCGGTCTGAATCCTCAGGAAGGCCACCGAATCATCGAAATCGGCTGCGTGGAACTGGTCAACCGCCGGCTGACCGGCAACCGGTTCCATGTCTATATCAACCCCGATCGTTTGATCGACGACGGCGCGATAGAAGTCCACGGCATCACCAACCAGTTTCTGGAAGACAAGCCCAGGTTTCAGGACGTGGCCGAAGATTTGATCGAGTTCATTCGCGACTCGGAACTCGTCATTCACAACGCGCCGTTCGACGTCGGTTTTATCAACCACGAATTTTCCCTGCTTCCGGAACCGAAAGGCACCGTGGCCGAATATTGCGACGTTTTCGATACTCTGACCTACGCCAGGCAGAAGCATCCGGGCCAGAGAAACAGTCTGGACGCGTTGTGCAAACGCTACGGCGTCGACAACAGCCACCGGGAATTGCACGGCGCTTTACTGGACGCCGAAATTCTGGCCGACGTTTATCTCTTGATGACCGGCGGCCAGTTTTCCCTGCTGGACGAAGACCTGGGCACCGCCGCCGGCGAGAAAACGGCCGAAGCCTTGGTGCGCCTGCCGTCCGACCGGCCTCTCACGAAAATCATCCGCTGCAGCGAGGAAGAATCCGAAGCGCACCGGCAGCGGCTGGCGGCCATTGAGAAAGCGAGCGGCGTCTGTCTCTGGAATCAATAGCAAGCCGGCCGTTTTAACCTGGATCGCCTCCATCTTCATTCCTCAGTCAATGATTGCGAAGTCTTCATGAGAACGCTGTATTCGGCCTTCTTTTATCTGCTGATCCCTTTCATTTTGCTGCGTTTGCTGTGGCGCAGCCTTAAGGCCCCGGCTTATCGCCGAAGATGGCCCGAACGTTTCGGATTTTACGGCGGAAACCCAGCCGATCAGGGCGTTCTCTGGTTTCACGCCGTTTCGGTCGGCGAGGCCGAAGCTTTGTTTCCGTTGTTGAGACGGCTGCAACAACGGCGGCCGGAAGCACCGATACTGGTTACGACGACGACCCCCACCGGATCCGCCCGGGTGCAAGCTATGATGAAGGATACCGTCGCGCACGTCTATCTGCCTTATGACGTTCCCTTTGTCCTCCGGCGTTTCATGCGCCGTTTTAAACCGAAACTGGCGGTGATCATGGAAACCGAGATCTGGCCGAACTTGTTTGCCTCCTGCGGAGAACACAAGGTTCCCTTATACATCATCAATGCCCGGCTGTCGGAAAAATCGGCGCTCGGCTACCGGAAAATTCCCGCCTTGATCCGGCCCGCATTGGCCGAAGTCAGACTGATCGCCGCCCAAACCGGTGAGGATGCCCGCCGTTTTCTCGACATAGGCGCCGCCGAAGAATCCGTCAAAACCCTGGGCAACATGAAGTTCGACGTCGACATTCCCGAAGAGACTCTGGTGGCGGGTTTTAAACTGAAGGAGCATTGGTTCAAAGGCCGCTTTGTCTGGCTCCTCGCCAGTACGCACAAGGACGAAGAAACGGTGTTTTTTCCGATCTACAAAAAACTGAAACAGCGGATTCCCGAATTGTTGATGGTCATCGTGCCGAGGCATCCGGAGCGGTTTCCGGAAGTCGGAAAACTGTGCGAACAAAATCGGCTGCATGCAGTCACCCGGACTTCGAGAATGGCGTGCAGCGCCGCCACCGACGTGTATCTCGCCGATACGATGGGAGAGCTCAAAATGTTCTATGCCTCCGCCGATATCGCCTTCGTCGGGGGCAGCATGGTGCCGGTAGGCGGCCACAACATCCTGGAGGCGGCGGCGGTCGGCGTGCCGGTGATGTTCGGACCCTACATGGCCAATTTCCGGGAAATTGCCGGCAAAGTTCTGGAGCGCGGGGCCGCCGTTCAATGCCTGAATGAAGAAGAGATTGCCAAAGCCGTCCTGAAACTTTACACCCATCCCGAAGAACGTGACGCGCTGGTCGCCAAAAGCAGACACTTCCTCAACGACAACCGGGGCGCCATCGATCGGATCTGCGATGAGCTTTACCGGAGCATTTGAAGAAACCGCAACACTTTTTAATGCCGTTTTTAGGCTTGCTCCAATTCATTGCCGGCCTCGCAGCCGTCTTAACCGGAAGCCGTAAGCTAAACTATTTTCAGTTTGTCTGCCCGGATTACCGGGGTAGGGGCGAATTCATTCTCCCTTTTATTACTTCTAGACCAGAAGCAAACGTACGGCCGGAGTGGCCGGCCTAGCCTTGCCGGCACCAATCCGACTCGAAGAACCTGTTTCAACCTCCCTCGGTGGCGTTTGAAACGAACGCCCGGAGCCGGGCTTTGCCAAGCAGATCATCGAAGTCAATGCGGTTGGCATGGCGCAGAGTCCGGATGATCAATCGCATGAGTTGCAGGAATTTGCTTCAAAGCCGGGCGGCACCGTATAGCAGGCATACGCTTCCGTGACTTTGCCGGATTCGTCCAGCCGAAACGTTTCGGCGACCCTGCCTGCGTGCCCTTGATAATATATCGTAAGACAGTTGACGCCCGTCAACACGTCGTGCAGCTCGAAATGCAAATCGGGAACAAGCGCCAGGCCTTTTCTCCAGTAGGCGCGTATTTCCTCTTTTCCGCAGAGAATCCCGCTCGGCTCTTCGGCGATGGAGATAATGCAGGGAGAGAAAAGCGTAATGTCGTCTGCGTAGTGGCTCAATACCTCGTCCAGGTCGTGCCGGTTCCAGGCAGCAATCCAGTGCCGGGCAAACTCGACAGCAAAATCTCGATAAATGATCGCCATGACTGCTCCAATAAGGTCAATGTTATTGACGTATCCATTTTGAAAGTTTTACGCCATAATGTCAATATGATTGACCTAATTGATCTTTCATCGGAAAGAGAGCAGGAACTCAACGATGCATTGGAGGCTCTGCATTTTGCATTCCGCGCCGTAGTTGCCAGACCGGATGCCATGCTGGCGGAGCACGGGCTTTGCCGTGTCCATCACCGCATTCTGTATTTTGTCGGCCGGAATCCCGGACTCGGCGTCAATGACCTTCTGGCAATTTTGAATGTCAGCAAACAATCGTTAAATGCTCCTTTACGGCAATTGCTGAAACAAGGGTTGATTGAATCGGCGCCGGATACCAAGGATCGGCGCATTAAACGCTTACGCCTTACTGGAGACGGGGCGCGGATGGAAGATCTTTTGTCGGGGGATCAGCGAGAACGCTTTGCGCGCGTATTTCGCCAAGTGGGTAACGAAAAGGAGGCTGCCTGGCGGGAGGTCATGCGCTTGCTGGCGGACGATTAAAAATCGAAGGAGAAACCCGAAAGCCCGGTCCACGTGGTTTTACCGGGAAAAACAGCTCAAGAATTGCATCGTTATTTACGGAATGATTAAGTTAGAATAACCCGGATAATCGATTAAAAACGGAAGGGACACTGGAGTGCCGTATTTACTCGGAGTCAGCCGGCATAAAATTGGCTATGCTTGTCGGGAAAGCCTGAACGGCTCATCCTTTCATTGAAAAATAATAATAATTCAGTAGGGCTCTTGTTGACATGACCACCAGCGAAAAAAAATTTCATATTTCTGCCCGGATCAGTGAATACGCCATACCGCCGTTAAAAGACATGCTGGTCTTGGGCAAAGACGCGCCGATCGGATGCATAGCGATGCGCAGGGCCATAGAACTGCTGATCAAAACGCCTTTTGAACATATCGAGCTCGAGGACGAAATCATTTCGGACGTCCTGGTGCGCCAGAGTATATTGCGGCGCGTTTCCAGAGAAAGGCTGGTCGATTTTGTCATCACTCAATTGAAACCTCTGATGGGCTCGGATGAAGTCCTGCAGGCGGAAGTCGACATCAACGTTTTTTTGTCCGCGGGGATTGCTAGTGAAGCCATTGACCGTTAAAGACTGTCTTTGTGCCGGCGTCTCGCGCGTGCTGGAAGAAGATCGACCGCGCCCCGGAGAAGCCAGAACTTTCTTCGCGGTATTCCGGGAATCGACAGACAACGGGATTTTCTGCGGTCTGGCGACCGAACGCGATATCGTTCAACATCCCGACTGGATTTTCGCAGATCTTGTCGAACATAGGGAGTCGATGTCCATTGCGCCGAGCATTGACGTGCACAATGCCTTAAAAATCATGGATCAACTGGGGCTGGACGCCGTTCCCGTACTCGATGAGCAACACTACATCGGCGTGGTGACTCGCCAGAGCATGCTGGAAAAATTGCTGAAACGGGAACAGCTTTTATTGCAGGAAACCCGAAGGCTAAAAGATCAACTGGCCAGTGAACATGAACTGATCGTAGGCTGGGCGAAAAAACTGGAAGAATTGCATGACGCTTCACGCAATCTGCTGAGTGTGCTGGCGCATACTTCAGTCCAGAAAGACGTGCTGCAATCCGGCATAGAAGCGCTGGCCAAGCTGCTCGAAGCGCGTTACGGCGCCATCGGCATACTCGCTGAATCGGGTCAGCTCAAGCATTTTATCCATACCGGCCTCAGTGAAAGGCAGGTGCAGGACATCGGCCGTTTTCCGGAAGGGAAAGGCTTGCTGGGCGTCGTGATACAGGACAACGTGTCCTTGAGAATCGAAAATATTTCGAAAGACCCGCGCAGCGTCGGTTTTCCTCCCAACCATCCGCCCATGAAATCATTCCTTGCGGTGCCCATTTCCCATAACGGCAAAGTGTACGGGCGCATCTATTTATGCGACAAGAAAGGAGGCGAATCCTTCAGTCACGGCGACGAAGAGCTGGCTTTAAGTTTTTCGAATTCCCTGTCGCTGGTATTGGATAATGCCCATGAAATGGCGGAAGTCAAACGGGCTAGAAAACGCCTGCATTACATGGCTCATTTCGACTTTCTGACCGGACTTCCGAACAGAGCCTTGCTCAATGATCGAATCGAACAGGCGGTTGCTCATGCGCAACGGAGCGGAGACATGGTCGGCATCCTGTTTATTGACATGGACAATTTCAAACTGGTCAACGACAGTATCGGCCACGCGCTCGGCGATATTCTTCTGAAAAAAGTTGCGCACCGGATATCGCATTCGATACGCGAGGAAGATACCGTCGCTCGCCTGGGCGGTGATGAGTTTGTCGTGATGCTGCCCGCCATTTCCGAAACTCAGGACGCCGCCAAGGTGGCCAGTAAAATTCTGGAGTCGCTGAAACAGCCTTTGGAAATTCAGCAGCATCGAGTATTTGTCAGCGTCAGCATCGGAATCAGCATTTATCCCAACACCTCCAGAAACATCGAAGCTCTGTTGGCGGATGCCGATAGCGCCATGTATCACGCCAAAAAATTGGGGAAAAGCAATTATCAATTCCACACTCAGGACCTGACTCTGTCTGCGCAGAGTTATATAAAGCTTGAAAAACATTTGCGGCAAGCATTGGAAAAAAACGAGTTTACGCTCCACTATCAGCCCCAAATAGATATTAAAACAGGACTGATTATCGGCGTGGAAGCGTTGCTCCGCTGGTTCAACCCCGAGTTGGGTGAAGTGTCTCCGAACGATTTTATTCCGATAGCGGAAGAAACCGGCTTTATTGTGCCGATCGGTGTCTGGGTGTTGAATACGGCTTGCGCGCAAGTGAGATACTGGCAGCAAAGCGGCTATTCGCTGCGGCTGGCGGTCAATCTGTCGAGCCGCCAGTTCTGCCAGACGCATTATCAACACTATCACCGGCCTCCGTTACTGGACGCCGTATTGAATGCTTTGGAAGAAACCGGTTTACCGCCCGGTCTGCTTGAATTGGAGATTACGGAAGGAACGCTGATGCAGCACGTCGATACCGCTCTGGAGATTCTGAATTCCTTGAAAAGCAGAGGCGTGCGTTTGTCCCTGGATGATTTTGGCACCGGCTATTCGTCGCTCAGCTATCTTAAGCGTTTTCCTATCGATGCCCTGAAAATCGATAAATCGTTCGTTCGCGACATTACCGTCGACTCCAGCGATAAGGCGATTGTTTCCGCAATTACTTTAATGGCGCAGCAACTTAAACTCGAAGTGGTCGCAGAAGGCGTGGAGAGCCGGGAACAATTGGAGTTTTTACGCGAGCTGCGCTGTGACTACGTTCAAGGATATTATTTCAGCAAGCCGCTGCCGGCGGAAGAAGTTGCCGTTTTGTTGCGGAAAGGATGCGCGCCATAATAGCCCTCGGGTTGTATATTTTTCTGCCTGTCCTATCGGTTTTCGGCGACGAGAACCGCCTTTTGCATTAACCGATCCGTAAAAATAAGCCGGCCGGCCAAACCTTGCCAGACGGACGGCGGTGTTTGGAAATTCCCGATGAAAGCCGTTCAAGAGGACTGAACTAAAAAAAACAAGGCTTATCTATCAAATAATAGTCCGTCAAATATCTGACCGATAGGAGGCAAGGCAATGAAAGAGCCTTTACTTGGTATGTTGATGGCAGGGATGGCATTTTTCGGTTTGAGCGCAACGGCCGCGGCGAAAGAGCTTCCTTCCAGTTACCTCCCGGTGGTGATTAAGGAAGAATTCGGCACGACCCTCGACCGCATGAAGGCAAAGAAGCCCGAATTGATGCAGAAGCAGAAGGCATTGCTCGAAGAACGCTACGATATGAGCAATCGGGCGGCGCAGGACGTTGCCATGGCACGGGGAAAACCGATCCAGCAAGGCGTTCGGGTCAAGCTGCCGGACGGAATGACCTGGGAAAAACTTTCCGGGATGACGGACGAAGAGATCAAGACTCAGGATCTCTGGCCCAAAGGTTTTTTCCCTTTGCCGCATCCGAAGCACTTCGAAGGCGGCATGATCTTTCCGGAATTTCACATCAAGGAAATCAAGAAACAGGAAGGCCGCGACCTGACGCGTTTCGACATTGACTTCGACCTTCCCGATCACTTGCTGCCGGAGTTTCCGCCGCCCATTTTTCTGACGACCCGTCCGGATCTCGGCGACGTTTCGCAGGGAAAGCTCGTGACCATCATGAATTATTACGAGCTGTTCAACGGCATTTTGAATCCCAAGCAACTGGAAGGGCTTCGGCTCCTGCTGACGGCATTTCCACAGCAGCAGTTCAATCTGACCGAAGACCGGCGCAGCGAGGCACCGAGCCGGGGCGTGTCGTGCTTCGATTGCCACGTCAACGGCCACACCAACGCCGCCACCCATCTGGTCGGCGACATCCGGCCGCAGGAGTTCCGGCATCGCCTCGATACGCCGAGCCTTCGGGGCGTACATATCCAGCGCTTGTTCGGCTCGCAGCGCGCCCTCAGAAGCATCGAGGATTTCACCGAATTCGAACAGCGCGCGGCCTATTTCGACGGCGATCCGGTGATTGCGACGAAAAAAGGCGTCAACGTTCTGGAGCGGGGCAGCCAGGTGCATTTCATGGCCGAGTTCCAGGAACTGATGGACTTTCCGCCGGCTCCCAAGCTCAACGTTCTGGGCAGGCTCGATCCCGCCAAAGCCACCGAGGCCGAGTTGCGCGGACAGGACGTCTTCTTCGGCAAGGGCCAGTGTTCGGTCTGTCACGCTCCGCCGTACTATACCGATAATCTGATGCACAATCTGCGCACCGAGCGCTTCTATAAGCCGCGCCTGATCAACGGCCGGTTTGCCGCCGCCGACGGCCCGATCAAAACCTTTCCGTTGCGCGGGATTAAAGATTCACCGCCCTATCTGCACGACGGGCGTCTCCTGACGCTGGAAGACACGGTCGAATTTTTCAATCTGGTCCTGGGCACCCGTCTCAGCAAGCAAGAGAAAGAAGATCTGGTGGCCTTCATGTACCGGCT
Source organism: Methylosarcina fibrata AML-C10 (assembly GCF_000372865.1). Classification (NCBI taxonomy): domain Bacteria; kingdom Pseudomonadati; phylum Pseudomonadota; class Gammaproteobacteria; order Methylococcales; family Methylococcaceae; genus Methylosarcina; species Methylosarcina fibrata. Next base: position 154,293 of record NZ_KB889965.1, read on the forward strand.
TTGATTCGGGATCGTCCTTGTTTCGGCTTATATTCAGATCATCATAGAATTTTCCGGAGGTGAATAATGGAAACAGCAGACAGAGTCCGTGCGAATACTCAGGAAAGAATTAACCGCCGAATTGACCGCGAAATAGAGGAATGCGTGCGGGAATACGCTCAAAAAAGTCCCGAGGAGATTGCCCTTCGCATCGGTGAACTCGACCGTGAATGGGACATAGAACGCGTACTCGAAACCAACGCTTCGGCGCTTGCGTTTACCGGCCTTGTGCTGGGCGTGACTCGGAACAAGCGATGGCTGTGGCTGCCGAGCATCGTTTTGCCGTTTCTATTTCAACACGCGGTTCAGGGTTGGTGTCCTCCGGTTCCGCTGCTGCGCCGGCTGGGCGTGCGCACCCGCCAGGAGATCGACCGGGAGAAATACGCTCTGAAAGTCTTGCGCGGCGATTTCAGCCAGCCCGAATCGTTGCCGCGTCCGGAGGCGGCGTTACAGTCGGTCAGGGCTTGAAAGCCGGTGTAGCGAAGAGCCTGGGGTCCGGCCTTACCGCCTTTTCCGGCGGCGCCAGATGAAAAATCCGGTAAAAGCCAGCGATAAAGGCAAAACGATCAAAAAACCGAAACCGATCACGGCCACCGAAGTTTGAGTCAGGTACAGGGTTTTATCGGAAGCGACTTTGGCCGGAATGTCGATGAAGCGGTCGTCATGAACCAGCCAGTTGATCATTCTAAGGCCCAGATCCAGATTGCCGACGTTGCCGAGATAGGCATTGGCCAGAAAGTCGCCGTCGCCGACGACTACGACGCGCTGCTCCGTTTCGGCATGCAACTGACGGGTCAGGGCGAAAGCGAAGGGAATGGGCCCCGGCTTTTCCTGGCGATCGGGTTCGAAACTGATTTTTCCGGTCAAAGGCCCTGTTTCGGTCCATGACTTCGGGCCGGTGCCGAGCAAGGGCACCGCGAGGAATTCGGTTTCTTCCCCGCTCTCGAAACCGGCCGCGGCCGGAAACAGACTGAGCAGTTGCAGGCCGCGGGTCAGCGGATGCTCCGCGTATTCCGAGGCGACGAGGAAGGCCGGATCGTTGATTTTATACAGATTGGCGGCCGCATCGACCAGGGTTCCCGGAAGCTGCTTCAGCCCCAGATCGTGCAGCAGGAATTCCAGCCGGAAATTGTCCGGATCGGACAATATCAGCAGGTTGCCACCGCGCTGCAGATAATGTTTGACGATATCCATTTCGCCGGGCAGGAACGGTATGGACGGCGCGGACAGAACCAGCAGCGACGAGTTGTCGGGAATGGCCGGAATCGCCGCCAGATTGAGCGTTTGCGCGCTGATTTTACGCCGGCTCAACCCTTTGCCGAACTGGCCGTAATCGAAGTTGGCCTGACCGTCGGGAGATCGTTCGCCGTGACCGCTCAGAAAAGTAACCCACCGGTCTTCGGCCTTGGCCAGTTGCAACAACGCGTTGGTCAGTGAAGACTCGTCGATGAAGCTCAATTTTTCCGTGCGTCCCTGATATTCGACCAGCACAAGGCCTTCCTTGCCGATGTTCAATTCGCGGGTTTGCTCGGGCTGGGTGTCGGGATCGATGAAACTCAGAGTGACGTCCTTTTTGTGCCGGCTGTAGCGTCCTACCAACTGGGCCATTTGCAGACGAAGGGGCAGTCCTTTCTGAAGATAGGCCGTGACATGGACCGAACCGGGCAGGGCGGCCAGCAGTTTTTGCGAAGCGGGCGACAGCGTATTGCTTGCGTTTCGGGTCACGTCGGTCTGCCAGGGATAAAGGGTGCTTAACCAGGCGGTTCCGCCCAAAAGGCACAGTATCGCCAGCGTGACGAGATAATTCTTTAAGCGAAGCCGTTGATGCAGATGCCGGGTGATTCTCATTTTTGCAATCGGTCGTTGTCGAGCCGGCGGATGCTCAGGACGAGAAAGGCCAGAATGAACAGCAGGAAATAACCGATATCGACCGAACTGATCAGACCGCTTTGAATGTTCTGGAAATGCCTGAGAATCGACAAGTATTCGAACAGACCTCCGGTTTGATCCTTCATGCCCGCCGACCAGTCCAGGATCCAGAGCATCAGGAGGAGGCCGAATCCGGCCAGGGCAGCCACCGTCGGATGGCTGGCGATGCCGGACATGAACAGGCCGGCCGCGGTGAAGGCAAGGACCAGCAGCGACAAGGCGAGTACATTGGCGAAAAACTTGCCGAAATCGAGTTCCCCCCCGATCAGCAGCGACAACGGCATCGCCGCGGTCAGGGCGACGAGGATGAGCTGCAGACCGAGGCAGCCGAGATACTTGCCGAGTACGATGTCGGCATTGTCGACCGGAGCGCTCAAGAGCAACGTCAGCGTTTTGTTGCGCCGTTCTTCACAAATCAGGCGCATCGTCAGCAAAGGCGTCGTCAGCAGCAAGACGATGCCGGCATTGCCGAACAGCGGAGTCACGATGACGTCGGTCAGGCCCGGCGCATTCTCCAGGTCGGCCAGTTGCGGCTGAAGCCGGTTGAAAGTTTCGACCTGAGTTAAAAACAAATAGGCCAGCACGGCCTGCAAAATGGCCAGCACCGACCAGGCGAAAGGAGACAGGAACTGCGTTTTAAACTCTCGGGCGGCGATGGCCAGGATCATTTTCATGAGGCGTGTTCAGGCGGTTCTTGAGTCAGGGCGATAAAAACGTCTTCCATCGATTTTTTTACCGGCTTGAGTTCTTCCAGCCCGAAGCCGCCGGTGACGAGGTATTCGGCGATCTCTTTGGCCGGATCGGTCTTCGCGCCGTGATGGACTCTGATCGTATGGCCGTCGAGCCGCTCGATCGAGAGCACGCCCGGAATCTTCAGCAGAGCGTCGTGATCGGGCGGCGTACGGGTGGCGATTTCGAGGCTGGCCGTGCCCATGTGGCGATTGAGTTCGCCGATGGTTTCGTGCAGAATCAGGCGCCCCTGATGAATGATCTGCACGTGCGTGCACGATTCCTGCACTTCCGTGAGAATGTGGGTCGATAGGATGATGCCGCGTTCCTGTCCCAATTCCCGAATCAGGGCGCGAATTTCCCGGATCTGCAGGGGATCGAGGCCGACCGTCGGCTCGTCCAGCACGATGAGCTCGGGATTGTGCACAATGGCCTGGGCGATGCCCACCCTTTGCTGGTAGCCTTTCGACAATTGGCCGATCAGGCGGCGCGAAACCTCGGTCAGGCCGCAGCGCTCCTGCGTTTCGGCCAGGCGTTGCCGAATCCGGTTGTTGGCCACGCCGTGGAGTTCGGCGCAATAGCCCAGGAACTCCTGCACGGTCAGGTCCTTATACAGCGGTGGCGTGTCGGGCATATAGCCCAGGCTTCGTTTGGCGAGCCTGGGCTGGTCCAGAAGATCGATCCCGCTGATCCGGATCAATCCCGAACTGGGAGCAAGATTTCCGCACAGCATCTGCATCGTGGTGGTCTTGCCGGCGCCGTTGGGCCCGAGAAAGCCGAGCACTTCGCCTTTGTTCAGCGTGAAATTGACGTCGTTGACGGCGCAGTGGCCGTCGTAATAGCGGTAAAGATGTTCGGCTTCGATTAAAGGCGTCATGGCGATGGCTCGACCCGTGCCAGCAGGCTTTTTAATTCGTTCTGGATCTTTTTGCGGTAGAACAGAAATTTCCAGCGGGAGCCGCCGCATTGTCTCCACAGGATCACCGAGCGGATGCCGGCCAGCAGAATGGAGCGGATTTTATTGACCACGTCGGGCCGGGTCAAATAGTGCTGCTCGCCGTTCACCATGATCCTGGGCTGCAGGGTGCTGATGGTGCTGTGGTAGGTATCGGCCAGACTGGCCAGGACGTTTTCGTGCATCGGCCCGAAATGTTCACTTTGCGCCTGGGCTTTGACGACCCCGGTCCGGATCGTTTTCAGCAGATCCTGGCGTTTTGCAAGCTGTTGCTCCAGGTAAACCAGAGTCGCGGAATAACGCGCCTGCTCCGGGTTGGCGATTTTGTATCCGGTCATCTGCCGATTGAGCTGCTCCAGCCCCAGCCGGACTCCCGCGAGTCCGCCGTATACGTCGGTAACGCTGTCGGAATCTATTTTCAAAATACTGGCAATGCTGGCTTCCATCGCGTCCGTATCGGCCTTGCCGGTCGTTGCCAGTTGCTGGACCAGTGCGGCCGCCTGCGCGATTCCCGCCAGCGCGATAGTTTGGTTGGTAATGGTGTTGAGCTGCATAACCTCGAAGGCTGAATGTCGATGACTTGTCGGATTGTCTGAATTACGTACGAAGCGGGTAATCCCTTGATCCGGGTACTGACATGATCGGAAAGGAAAGGGAGCTTTATTCTTATCCGCCAATTTATAACATGATTCTCGCCGGTCAGTCGAGTATGATATAAGGAGTTATTGCAAAACGTATTAAGGAGGACATGATGACTGAATCTGTAGAATTGACGGTGACCGGAATGAAATGCGGCGGCTGCGAAACCAACGTCAAAGCAAAACTGAATTCGATCGACGGCGTATTGTCGGTGGAGGCGTCCAGCAAAGAAAAGAAAGTCAGCGTCGAATTCGAAGAGAGCAAAACCGATCTTGAGGCCATCAAGACCGCGATCGCCGAGGCCGGCTTTACCGTCGAATAAAGTGTCGTCATTCGGATGCAGGAGATGCCATGAGTAGAGAAGAGTCTTCCGAAGAAGTCCGCTTGTCCGTATTGGGAATGAGCTGTGCCGGCTGCGTCAGCGCGGTCGAAGGGGCTTTGAGTTCGGTGCCCGGCGTGACCTCGGTCAGCGTCAATTTTGCCGACCACTCCGCCCAGGTCAAAGGCCATGCCGATCCCGATCAATTGGTCCGGGCGGTCAAGGACGCCGGGTACGATGCGGCGCTGGTGGTGGGGCTCGAGGACCCGGCGGAGGAAGAAGAGAGAGAACTTCAGCGTTACCGGGAGCTGATGAAAAAGGCGGCGGTGGCCGGCGGCTTCGGCGCTTTGCTGATGATCATGGAATACGCAGGGGGGATGCCGGACATCGGTTCCGGTGCCGGACAATGGTTCTGGCCGGAAGTCGCCGTCATCACCCTGGGCATTCTGGTGTATTCGGGCTGGCATTTTTATACCGGCGCGGTGAAGGCACTCTCTCTGGGTCAGGCCAACATGGACACGCTGATCGCTTTGGGTACGGGATCGGCCTGGCTTTATTCCTGCATCGTCATCGATTATTCCGGCGTGCTGCCGTCTCTGGCCAAACATGCTTATTTCGAAGCGGCCGTGGTCATTCTGGCTTTTATCAACCTGGGCTCCGGCCTGGAAACGCGGGCCCGGGGCAAGACTTCCAGCGCCATTCGCCGTCTGATCGGTCTGCAGCCGCGCATGGCGCGGGTCATTCGCGACGGCTTCGAAACGGACATTCCGATTGAACAGGTCGGTTTGGGCGAGACCTTGAGAGTCAGGCCGGGAGAAAAGATCCCGGTGGACGGCGTCTTGCTGGAAGGCCATTCCACGGTGGACGAATCGATGCTGACCGGCGAACCGATCCCGGTGGAAAAAAGCGAAGGCGCCGAAGTGGTGGCCGGCACGATGAATCAAAGCGGCAGCTTTTTGTTCAAAGCCACCCGGATAGGGCGCGATACCGCTCTTGCGCAGATCATCCAGAGCGTACGTCAGGCACAGAGCAGCAAACCCGAAATTGCGCGCCTGGCCGACAAGATTTCGGGCATCTTCGTTCCGGTCGTGGTCGTGATTTCCATACTGACCTTTCTGGTCTGGTATGCCTTCGGGCCGGTCCCTTCGCTCGGTTATGCTTTCGTCACCTCGATGACCGTGCTGGTGATCGCCTGTCCGTGCGCATTGGGCCTTGCGACCCCGATTTCGGTCATGGTGGGTGTGGGCAGAGCGGCGCAGTCGGGCATTCTGATCCGCAAAGGCGAGGCTCTGCAGACGGCCGGCAAGCTGACCTGTCTGGTTCTCGACAAAACCGGAACGGTGACCGAAGGCAAGCCGACCGTGGCCACGGTCGAGGTGGCCGACGGTCATGCCGAAGCGGACGTGTTGCGCTGGGCGGCCAGTATCGAATCCGGTTCGGAGCATCCGTTGGCGGCGGCCATTCTGTCCGCCGCGAAGGAAAAACGGATCCCGCTCGAAAAGGTAGCGAAATTTAAAGCGGTCGCAGGCCACGGCGTGACCGGGCAGATCGGCGGCCAGGACGTCGTTTTCGGCAATAAAGCGTTGATGGAACAACATGGAATCGATATTTCCCGTTATGACGGCCGGCTTGAACAACTGTCTTCGTTGGGCCAGACGCCGATGCTGCTGGCGGTCAAGGGCCGATTGGCCGGTATCGTCGCGGTTTCCGATCCTATCAAGAAGGATTCCGCCGCGGCTGTGGAGCGGTTGCAGAGACTGGGCATCCGGCTGTTGATGGTGACCGGCGACAATGAAACGACGGCCAGGGCCGTCGCGGAGCAGGCAGGCATTGCCGAAGTCAGGGCGCAGGTTTTACCGAAGGACAAGGCGGCGGTGGTCAAGGAATTGCAGCGGCAAGGCGAAATCGTCGGCATGGTGGGCGACGGCATCAACGATGCGCCGGCCCTGGCGCAGGCGGACGTCGGCATGGCCATCGGCACCGGCACGGACGTCGCCATCGAAAGCGCCGACGTGGTCATTATCCAAGGGTCTTTGCTGAAGGTCCCCGAAGTGGTCGGGTTATCCAAAGCCACCGTCGCTAATATCCGGCAGAATCTGTTCGGCGCCTTTTTTTACAATACCGTCAGCATTCCGGTGGCGGCAGGTTTGCTCTATCCCGTGTTCGGCATCCTGTTGAATCCGATGATCGCCGGAGCGGCCATGGCTTTATCGTCGGTTACGGTGGTCACCAACGCCAATCGTTTACGCTGGCTGAAATTCGGCGGCGAATCGTGAGAAACAGGATAAAGCTGGCGGCGATCGCTGTTTGATCCCGGCGAAAGGCCGAAAAAACCGGCGCGCTGTAGCGCGCCGGCGGCTGCCTTGCTATGGAAGGCCGTGTCCGGCACCGAACGGACGTCGAATGATGGCGACCGCTTGCGCTGTAAAGCAACCTAGTAGTCAGTCAATTTAAATCAAAAGGATATATTGGGCTTGTAAGTCACTCTATAGTGGCATTGATGGTTACTGATTGAGGTCAAGCAATGCCAGCTCTTAAATACAAAGTCAATCTGACTGAAGACGAAAAGCGTGGCTTGGAAGCCATGATCAACAAAGGAAAAGCCGCGGCACGCCATCTGACACGCGCGCGAATTTTATTAAAAGCGGCAGCGGGTATTCAGGATAAAGACATTATCCAAGCTTTGGGTGTCTCGGAATCAATGGTGTTGACGACGCGCCAACGGTGTGTGGAAGAAGGCCCGGAAGCCGCCCTGAAAGAACGCCCCCGTCCAGGACGTGCCCCAAAACTGACGGAGAAGCAGGCCGCCCATATTATCGCCTTGGCTTGTAGTGAGGCGCCGACAGGGCATGATCACTGGACCTTGCGGTTGTTGGCGGACAAAGTGGTGGAATTAGCGTATGCCGACCGTTGCAGCTATGAAACCATCCGTCAGCTTTTAAAAAAACACTCTCAAACCCTGGCAGAAGCAAGAGTGGTGCATTCCCGAGGTGAGTGCTGAATTTGTCGCGGCGATGGAAGACGTGCTGGACCTTTATGAAGAACCCTACGATCCGTTGCGCCCGGTTGTGTGTTTCGACGAAAGTCCGAAGCAACTCATTGCGGAAGTCCGCCAACCTCTCCCGCCTGAGCCCGGTCAACCGGCCCGCTATGACACCGGCTATGAACGGAAAGGCGTCTGCGATTTGATGATGATCTGCGAACCTAAACGCGGTTTTCGGCAGGTGGACATCACCGCGCGGCGGACCAAAATCGAATTCGCGCACAGCATGAAGCATATCGCTGAACTTTATCCGGACGCGGCGGTGATCCGGGTGGTGCTGGACAATCTGAATACCCATAAAATGGCGTCTTTGTATGAAGCCTTTCCAGCAGAGCAAGCCCGTGAATTGGCGCGACGGCTGGAGTTCCACTACACGCCCAAGCATGGCAGTTGGCTAAACATCGCTGAGATCGAACTGGCCGTCTTGTCGAACATGTGTTTATCACAGCGGATACCGGACACAGAGAGCCTCCGGCGTGAGGTCGAAGCCAATATCCTACCGCGCAACACCAAGGCGACGCCCGTCAATTGGCGATTTACGACGCAACAGGCACGACGTAAACTGGCTCGCCTGTATCCTTGTGTTTCTTCGTGACTGACTACTAGCATGGTCGCTAACTTTGGGGGTGGAAAATTTTTAACACGGATTACAGGCTCGGAAGCTGCGCCGGGTGAGTCAAAATTTCTTTCGGTCCGTATAGCGAAACCTGTGACGTGGCCGTTACTGATCCGACAATCCCGTTATCGCAGGGCATTGATTTCGACCGCTCCAGTCCGTTGTAGATCTCCGCGCACGGAGGCTCCTCTTACGGGGATTTTTCCTTCAAATTCAATTATGCTGTACCATTAGAAAATAACAGGGAAATTCGCTCCACGATACCGGGCGGCAGAGCGTCGGGACGGTTTAAGACACAACCTGCGGCTCAACCGAATTACGAAATCAACGGCGGCGAGATTAAGTTCTATGGATCTTGAGCTAGACTATCATCCTTTAGCTTTCGATCATTTTTTGGCCGGCCGGACGCACGTTCAACCTTTAATGTTTTCAGCGCAATACAATGGCGGAAAACTCACGCTGACCGGTGAACCGGTGAATACGATTATCGATGGAACATCGTTCAGGACTGGAATTGGTATGGCTTGCAATTATCGTTCAGGTTTTAGGAAGCTGAATGAATAACGAACGTTTTTTCAGTCTTCGCTGGAAACTGGTGCTGATGTTCGGCACCGTGTTTCTGGTATTGCACAGCATTTTCTCGTATGTTTCTTATCTGGACGCGATCGATAATTTTTCTATGGACAGAAAAAACATCGAAAACAACCATATCAATATCGTCAAGACTTTAACGGAAGATTCGTTTCTAGTGCTGGAGCAATTTGCCGAATTGCTGCCGTTGATGGGCGAGCTTCCGAACGAGCCCAAAAAGATCAAGCATCATGTTTTCGCCAATCTGGATGAAAACTGGTCCCGCTGGCAATTGAGCTGGGACATGGAGAGCATCGCCTTCTTCGATGACAAGGGGAAAAGAATCAAGTTCTGGGGCGGTTCGCAGAGCTCCTCGACGGCGGCGGTGAAGCGGGTATTGCGCGACGAGATGCCGGCCCATCGGTTGTTCTGTCAGGAAGGCTGTTTTCTTCAGGTGATCGTGCCGGTGATGGGAGAGCTGGAATCCATAGGCGCCTTCAGCGTCATTCGCTCGTTTGCCGACGTAATCATCAAATACAAGAGCGAAACCAATTCGGACATCGGTTTGCTGGTGGCCGACGGGAACCACGATGCGGCAAAAACCGGCCGCTCCGATTGGCCTTTCACGTTGTCGGGTTTGACTTTGTACGAAAAAAACATGCCCTTGTACCAGTATATTTCGAATAAACTCGCGTTAACGGAATTATTGGCGCACAGTAAAACCGTCAATTTCAACGGCTCCGTTTTTGAAGTAAGAATCACTCCCGTTCAGCATAAAACCGAGAGCAGTCCTCCTTATTTTCTGCTGATCGACGACATTACCGCCGAGGTAAAAAAATTAAACGAGGATTTGAGACAGGTCTGGCTGTATGGCGTCATCAGTTTGACGGCCTCTCTGATTTTGCTGACCCTGGTCGTGCACATCGCCTTGCGCCGGGTGGGCAGGCTGGCTACGGCTTTACCCTTGTTGTCGCAGAATCAGTACGACCGTTTCAGAGAACAGATCGTCAGCAACGACAGTTACATCTCGGGATACGACGAACTTGACCGCTTGAATCAGACCGCTCTGGCCTTGACCGATCATCTGGAATATCTGGAAAAGGAGGTCCGCAGCAACACCTTGCAACTGCTCGAAAAAAGCCAGGAACTGGCCAATGAAAGAGACTTCAGCAGGCAGTTGATTGAAGCGGCTCCGATCATTATCATGACGCAAAAACTGAACGGCATGATTTTGACGATCAATCAGGCCGGAATTCATCATTTTGAGACGGACGGCAAGGCCATCATCGGCAAGGTGTTCGATCTGTATTTGCCGGAATCGGACTGGGAACATTTAAAAAAGTTGAATCAGTTAAGAACCGGCAAATTTTCCGACCAGGTTCTGATCGACGGGTTGCTCGTGACCGACAGCGGCAAGCAGCGGAATATTTCCTGGCTGCACAAACTGTTCAAACGGGGCAATGTCCAGGAAGAACCGGTCATATTGACCCTGGGCGTCGACAACAGCGAACGCAAACTGTACGAGCAGGCGATTCTCAGCACGTCCACCCGGGATTATCTGACCGGCCTGAGCAATCGCAAAAAATTTCAGGAGGATCTGGCGGCACTGCTGGCATCGGCGCAACGCTACGGATACAAGTCCGCCTTGTTTTGTCTGGACCTGGACCGGTTCAAATCGGTCAATACTCTCAGCGGTCATGAGGCGGGGGATAAATTATTGACGCTTGTCGCCAATAAGCTGAAGGACATCATGCGTTCCACCGATCTCTTAAGCCGTCTGGAAGGGGACGAGTTTGCCCTGGCCTTTCCTTATGCGGACGTCAGGGAAGCAAGACGGATCGCCGAGAAAATCGGACAGGAATTGATCCGCCTGGGTGAAGAGTTTGCCGGAAAAGATTTCCAGCTCAGCGCCTGTATCGGCATTGCCGTTTATCCGGATCACGGACTCACCGTCAAGGAATTGTTTATCAATGCCGATTTTGCCCTGTCTCAAGCTAGAACCTCGGGCAACGGAAGATGTCACGTTTTTTCGCCCGATTTCGATTATCAGATCAAGCTGAACCGGATGCTGTATTGGCGGCAGACCCTGGAAAACGCCATCGCCCACGACCGGTTCGTGCTCTTGTTTCAGCCCATCGTATATCTCGAAACGAACGCGATCAGCCACTACGAATGCCTGATTCGTCTGCAACTGGACGACGGCCGAACGGTGATGCCCGAGGAATTTATCCTGTACGCCGAAGAACTCGGACTGATCGGCAAAATCGATCGTCTGGTGCTGAAAAAAGCGGTTCAGAAGCTGGTCGAGTTAAAAAGGAGCGGCAAGGATTATAAATTGACGGTCAATCTGTCCGGGCGATTGCTGAACGAGGCCTCTCTGTTCGACGACATTACGCGCTTACTGGATGTGCCCGAAGTCGCGCCGGAAAAAATCATCTTCGAGATTTCCGAAACCGATGTGGTGTCCAATTTTGCCGCCGCCGAGGCGTTGATCATGCAGATCAAGGCCTTGGGCTGTGTTCTCGCGCTCGACGATTTCGGGGTCGGTTTTTCTTCGTTTTATTATTTGAAACACTTTCCGGTCGATTACGTGAAAATCGACGGTTCGTTCATCCGGAAAATCAACAAGACGGAAGATGATAAACTATTCGTCAAAGCCTTGTCCGGGGTCGCCCATGCATTCGGCAAAAAAACGGTGGCCAAATTCGTCGAAAACAGCCAGATTCTGGAAGTGCTGAAGGAGCTCAAGATCGACTATGCGCAAGGGGATTGCATGGGCAAGCCCGAGCCTTATATTTGAAGGAATAGGTCGGGGGCGAGTTTTTCCAGGTCAATTTTCGGCGGCAAAATCGATCATCTGTTTGAGTGTTTGATTCATCTGTTCCGAAAAACGGTTCAGTTCCTCGTTGTCCGTGTCGGTCGGCAGCAAATGCGTCCGTACGACGGTTTTATCCCCTTTTCGGTACATGACTACATTGCACGGCATGTGCCGGATGGCTTCGGGTGATAGGGTCAGGATCGTTCGGGCATGGGTCAGATTACAGAACTGAATCGTGTCGTAGTCCGGGAAGTCTTTGGCGCCTCGTTCGCGGATGACTTTGCCGACCCGGCTGTGTCCGGTGACGCGGAAATTGTTTTCGCTGATGGCTATTTCCAGTTCGGCCAAGACATCGTCGTAGGGTTTTTGAGTGGCCACCTGATAATATGGGATAAATTCACCGGGTTGGGTGGCGCACCCGGAAACGATCATTAGAAACGAGCAGATTGCGATGATGTTGACCATGTCGATGTTTACCGATTACGAACTACCAAGAGTACCATGACGACGGATCAAACTGAAGCGACGGGAGTCATTCTGGCGGGCGGCCGCGCCCGGCGCATGGATCATCGGGACAAGGGGCTGATCCTTTACCGGGGCCGTCCGATGGTTTCGTATGCCGTGGAGGCTTTGTCCGGGGTCGCCCGGCAGACGCTCATCAACGCCAATCGCAATCTTGATCATTACCGTCAATTCGGCCTGCCCGTCGTTACCGATGCGACCGACAGCTTTGACGGACCTCTGGCCGGCATTTTAGCCGCGATGAGGCAGGCCGATTCCGACGTGCTGCTGGTCGTGCCCTGCGACTCGCCGTTGATTCTGCCCGGCCATCTGCGCCGATTGATGGCGGCGCTGGTGGAGAATCGTGCCGAGGCCGCCGTGGCTTGCGATGGAGAACGATGGCATCCGGTTTTTCTGGCGCTCAGGACCTCTCTGGCCGGCAGTTTGCAGCGCTATCTGGACAACGGCCAACGGAAGATCGGCGGCTGGCTGGAGCAATTGCATACGGTTCCGGTGGATTTCAGCAAGACGCCCGAGCTGTTCGTGAACGTCAATACGCCGGCCGAACTAACCGAGCTGGAGAGCAGGGCGGGAAACGGTCATGCGCAGTAGCCGCCGCATGACCGCCGTGCAGGCGCCGATCATACCGGTCGTCGGCGAATGGACGCGCAATACGCCCGGCGCGCTTTCGCTGGGGCAAGGCATGGTGTCGTATCCTCCGCCGCCGGCCGCGCTTCAGGCCGTTCGGGAATTTGGCGAAAAACCGGAGCATTTTCTGTACGGACCTGCGAGCGGCTCACCGTTTCTGCTCGAAATGATCGGGAACAAGTTGCAGACGGACAACGGCATCGATACCGCCGGAGGCTACCGGGTGATGGTGACCGCGGGCTCCAACATGGCGTTTCTCAGCAGCATTCTGGCCATTGCCGATCCCGGCGATGAAATCATCTTGCCGCTGCCTTACTATTTCAATCACGAGATGGCCATACGGATGGCGAACTGCGAGCCGGTTTTTGTGCCGACCGGCGGCGACTATCAACTGGATCTCGACGCCTTGGCAACCGCGATAAACGAAAAAACCCGGGCCGTGGTCACCGTTTCCCCGAACAATCCCAGCGGCGCGGTCTATCCCGAAGCCGCTTTGAGAGCGGTCAATGCGCTTTGCCGCGAACACGGCATTTACCATGTCAGCGACGAAGCCTACGAATATTTTACTTATGACGGTGCGGCGCATTTTTCTCCGGGATCGATTCCGGGAGCCGAGGCTTCTACCATTTCGTTGTATTCCCTGTCCAAAGCCTATGGCTTTGCCGGGTGGCGTATCGGTTACGCGGTCTATCCCGAACACCTGCATTCGGCTTTTCTCAAGATACAGGACACCAATCTGATCTGTGCGCCCGGGATTGCGCAGCATGCGGCGGCGGGCGCCTTGTCCGCGGGCTCTGCGTACTGCAAACGGCAGCTTCGGCCATTGGCCGAGGTGCGCAGCCATGTCATCGGACGTCTGGAACCGCATGCCGACCTTTGCGATTTTACCGTCACCCAGGGCGCCTTTTATTTTCTTTTGCAACTTCACACCGAAAAAAACGATCTGGCGGTCGTGGAGTCGTTAATCCGCGATTTTAAAATCGCCACGATTCCAGGATCCGCCTTCGGCCTTAAGGACGGCTGCTACCTGAGGCTGTCTTACGGAATGCTGAATCCGGCCCTGGTCGATGAAGCGATGGATCGGTTAATTAGGGGAATCCGCCGGCTGGTTTGACCTGAAGCCGAAAAAAGTCGATTTATCGATGTTGACGGTCTTGCGGCTGGCGCCGGTTCAGAGTTTGATCGAGGCGGGCGGCCAGGCTTTCCACGCCTTTCAAGATCAATTGTTTTTCTCCTCCCTTGACTTCGGCAACGTAATTGCCGACCCATTCGGCCTTATCGGTCTCGATGAGATGGGCCATCAGATAGAAAAACAGAAAGCTGGGTTTATGCAGGCGGCCTACGATCACATAATCCGTGTGATAAGCCCTGCCGAGCCGGGCGGCGATGTCGGGATGATCGAACAGATAGCCGACTCCCGCATTGGCTTTTTGTTGATCGGATCGGGCGACGGCAATGATTTCGTAACCCAATCTTTTCAGTTCCTGTTCCAGCAGCGGCTTAATGCTCGCCGTTCTGGCGATTTCGGCCGGTATCGCCGGGGCCAGAGTCGTATCTTTCAACTCGAACTCCAAGACGGCGATGCGGATTTTTTGAGGCGGCTCGGCCAGAACCGGGCTGGCGAGCAGGGCAATCATCATTGTGTATGACCGGAGTTTCACGGGAATCTTCATTTCGAACGAGCCTTAAAGAATCTCTATCAATTATAATAACTTAAGAGAAGTGCAAACCGGATTGCGAACCTCGGCAAAAACCGCTGGCAGCTCGTTGAGCTTTCTGACGCGAGCCCAATCTGTCAGGACTGGTGTTTGACAAAAATCAGCTTGTCGGTTTCAAAACCCTGGCTTTTTGCCTGCGCTATCAATCGGTCGAGGATTTCCTTGGGTATTTGCCTGGTTCTCGACAGGATCCATAGATACGATTTGTTGGGGCCGGTCACCATGGCGTAGGAGTACCGGTTTTTATCCAGCGCGATAATATTGTAACTGCTGTAAAAAGGGCCTAAAAAAGACACCTTCAGCCGCCCTTTGTTCGGTTCCTGAATGAAATAACCCTTGCCTTCGGCCTTTTCCGGAGTGCCGTCTTCCAGGTCCAGGCCCTGGTTGAGAATATCGATGCCGCCGTCCTTTCTTAACGTATAAGTGGCAGAAATGTTTTCCAGCCCTCTTTCAAACCGGTTGTCCAGTCGGGCTATCTCATACCATGTGCCGGTATAGCGAGTCACGTCGAAGCCGTTCACCGCTTCGATGCCTTTGGGAATTTTTGTGCAGCTTACCATTAGAAGAGTAACGAGAATTAATATATTCATGGCGCGATCAAAATACGAAGGATTAAACTCAATTAGAAACGTCCGTTCCTAACTGGAGGAAACGGCGTATCAAGACTTAAAGAGAATTATAGAAATATTTTTGATATTCTTGATCATGAATGATAAATAACTGTCGATAGGAACGTCTGCTGGATAGAGAACAACCGTGTTTCTTGATAAGTATTTAGAGGCTGTTTGGAAACTCCGCATTTCGAATTTGCTTTTCTATAGGAATTTTACTTTTGGTTGACCTGATGATGCATAAAAAAACGGAAGAAACGTTATCTAAGTAATCTGAGCGATGGCGCGTGAGGCTATTTGAAGCCGCATCTGTCGGTATCGGCAGTGGGGAGACCTCGCGAGGTCAGCCTGCGGCAGGTAATCAACGCCATTCTGTACAGCCTGAAGACCGGTTGCCAGTGGCGGCAACTGCCCCGTGAATTTCCGGCATGGACGACCGTGTATACTATTTCAGACGTTGGGCGTCTGATGGAGCCTGGGCACGGTTGCATCATCTACTGCACGTTAGGCTGCGGCAAGAAAGCGGGGCGTCATAAACACTCCACGGCGGATTGTCTGGACAGCCAAAGCGTCAAGTGCACTGTCGTTCCTGGGGGACGTGGTTTCGATGCGGAGAAGCTGATCAATGGTCGCAAACGTCATCTCCTGCTGGAAATCCTGGGCTGGCTCATATCCGTGAGCAAGAACGTGAAGAAGAATGTTACGAGCAATTGATGCTCTCTGGGCAAGCGAATCCGCCTTCAGGCAGTTTATGAATCAGCCCCTTTGAGGACTAACCTCCTGCGCCGGCGGGCGCTGATCGAAACCGTCTTCGACGAATTGAAAAACTTGTGCCAGATCGAACACACCCGCCACCGCTCCGTTGCCAACTTCGTCGTTAATCGGATGGCCGGCATCGTCGCTTATTGTCTGTGCGATCATAAACCCACGCTTTCATTGACCCGAGTCAATCTACTGCCTCAACCATAAGGACTTATCCCGAACTCAGGTTATAATACACTAAAAACACTAGTTTTAATCACACCCATGCCAGATCGCCTCATCACCTATCCGTTTCAGGTAAACTATCCCTCTCTGCAACTTTTGAATCAAGGCAAGCTTGGGAACTGTAAGAAAACTGGCGAATGAAGTGGAGCGCGGGCTTGCGGAGGCACTTCCGGGATTGGGCAAGACGGTGGTAGGGAAATTGGCGCTGGCGGTGGGCGCGATGATCGAAGGCCAGACGCCGAACACCGTGGAACTGGCCAATCTGCTGCCCTTGGAGACCGAGCGGCAGGACATGCGCGAACAATGGCTGAGGCGCTTGCTGAAGAATCCCTTGCTGTGCGCCATGACGGTGATGGAACCGTTCGCACGGGAGGCGCTGGCTAAGGCAGCGTGGAACGGCCAGACCGTGCTGCTGGCGATGGATCAGACCGACCTGGGCGACCGGATGGCGTTGCTGGTGGTGGCCCTGCGGGTCGGCGACCGGGCGTTGCCCTTGGCTTGGCGGGCGGAGGCGGGGCCGGCCAACATCGGCTTCGAGGGTCAGCAAAGGTTGCTGGAGCAGGTGCGGGCCTGGCTGCCTGCGGGGGTGAAGGTGCTGCTCTCGGCAGACCGGTTCTACCCCTCGGCCGCGCTGTTCGGCTGGATCCAGACCCATGGTTGGGGCTACCGGCTGCGGCTGCAAGGCAACGTGCTGGCGGACACCGGGCAGGGCGACGAGACCACTACCGGTCAGTTGGCACAAGGCGTGGCGGAACGTTATCTGTCTGGGGTGAGGCTGTTCACCCAGGAGCGCATGACGAATCTGGGCATCCTCCACGAAGCCGGGCATCCAGAGCCTTGGATCATTGCGATGGACTGCCCTCCGTCGCGGGCGTCGGTGCTGGACTATGCCGCGCGCTGGGCCATCGAGCCGATGTTCTCCGACTTCAAGGGCCTGGGTTTCGACCTGGAGAGCTCACAGCTTGGGCATGCGGACCGCCTGGAGCGGCTGGTCCTGGTCATGACATTGGCGATGTACTGGTGCGTCCGTGTCGGCCAGGACGACGCCTTGACGTGTCCGACGCCGCTCGAAAAAAAATAGGGAAGCAAAACGATCCCGACCATTGGAGCTTCAGGAAACTCCGCCGCAGCCTGGTCTCCTGGTTTATCCGCGGCCTGCAAAACGACATCCCTTTGCCCGCCTTTTGTGGAACGGGATAAAGTGATAGGTGATGAGATTCTTTCCCTTCAATATCCACAACTTTCTAGCATAGGTCTATGAGCATACATAAATCTTTCCTAATAATAGGCGGTGGTTTGGTCGGTTTAGCAACCGCATATCGACTTCTGGAGCGCTTCCCGTTAGCACGCATCACCTTGCTTGAGAAAGAGGCAACCGTCGGAGCACACCAAAGTACGCACAACAGCGGTGTATTGCATGCAGGACTTTACTATGCTCCCGGTTCGGCCAAAGCAAAATTTGCTGTATCAGGTATCCAACAAATGACCAAATTTTGCCAAACAGAAGGTATCCCTCATGAAATCTGTGGCAAACTGGTTGTGGCCGTGTCCCCAGAAGAAGTGCCAAGACTGGACGAATTACTCCGTCGCGGAACAGCTAACGGGCTAAAAGGGTTACGAAAAATCGAGGGCAATGATATTCGAAAAATAGAACCACATGTCAATGGCCTCGCTGCCGTGCATGTACCCGAAGAAGGTATTGTCGATTATAGGCAGGTCTGTGATCGATTGGCTCTCCGTATTCAAGAAAGAGGTGGAAACATTATCACAAGAGCCAAAGTAAAATGCCTTGAGCTTAGAGCTAATACGTGGCTTGCCACGACCACGATCGGAGAATACGATGCAAATTTTCTGATCAATTGCGCCGGATTGCAGTGCGACCTCGTGGCTAAGCTGGCAGGCGAAAATCGAGATATACGAATTGTTCCGTTTCGCGGTGAGTATTATTACCTCAAACCGGCAGCCCAGCATCTGGTTAAAAACCTGGTTTATCCTGTACCCAATCCACAATTCCCATTCCTTGGTGTCCATTTCACCCGGATGATTCAAGGAGGCATCGAAGCCGGTCCGAACGCTGTCCTCGCCTTTGCTCGCGAGGGATATCAATTATCAAAATTTGATACGCGTGACATGTTGGATATCCTGCTTTTCCCAGGACTGTGGCGTTTTCTTCGTAAATACCCTGCTATGGCATGTACAGAACTTATCCAGTCATTCAGCAAAACGCATTTTTGCATTTTATTACAAAGGCTTATACCTGAAATTCGCACCACTGACCTTTCACCAGGCAGCGCAGGTGTCCGCGCGCAAGCCATGAAGCCATCGGGCGATTTAGTTGATGACTTTCACCTAGTAATTCGCCAGAACGCTTTGCATGTCCTTAACGCTCCAAGTCCGGCCGCAACAGCTTCTTTAGCAATAGGCGAGCATATTGTTAATCAATTGCCAATTTAATGTAGTTACGAGAATTCGATTTGGAAAACGATAACAGTCGGATTATAGATCCAGTCCATTCCACTGGCGGAAAAGTTTCGACTGCATAAGAAATACAACCGATCCAAACTAAATCGGACAAAATATTCCACGAAAGGCGCTGATTTAGTAAGTTTTAGAATGGAAAACACTTATATAGGTCTCAAGTAGCTAATAAAGCTAAATACTGAGCTATAATTTTAAAATGACTTATCATAGGGAATAAGTGCCAGCTATATCAAAATTAATGGTGGTCATTATGAACCTAAATTAGTTGGCAGAAAAATACACGATGAGATCATGTATTTTATATGAATAATGGCGATCAATGCATCCCCTTATACGCAACTAGCTGATAGTGGTATAATTTACACAATGAACAGAGGCCCTCAATGGGCTGGGAACGGAAGAATTATCAAAGATCGATCTAGGCGATCAACGTTTGAATGCACACTCCATCAAGCTGCCAAAATGGTCGTCAAGCACAAGGATAAGGCCTTTATCGTATGAAGCCCAACGAGGACTGTATGTTCTCCGACTTATGTCGTGACGTCGGAGCGCTTGTCCTTAGGAGTTCTGGATGCTTGGATGTGGGTGCGCGAAGCAAAAGATGAATAAGGGGAACGTCCCGGCATTTTGGAGAGTTTACGCTGAATCGAAGGTTATGAACGGATAGAGCCGAACGGGTGGCCGAGTTGCCCGAGACGAAGCTGGTGTATGTTGCTGATCGGGAGACCCATATCTTGGCCTTGATGCAGCGGGCACATGCGCTGACAATCCGGCAGACTGGCTGCTTCGAGCCAAGCATAACCGCAAATTGAGCGGTGATACGGACAAGCTGTGGGATAAAGTCGCCCAAACCGATGCGCTCGGTGAGCTGGGGTTTTACTTACCGCCGCGCGCCGGGCATAAGGGGAGAATGAAGTCACGGCAATTTTGGCCAGAGAAATCAATCCACTTGCGAGTGAAAAGTCCTTGGAATGGTGGCTGTTGACGAATCGAACCGCGGCTACGCTGTCCGAAGCCGCGGAGCTGGTGGACTGGTATCGTTGCCACTGGGAAATCGAAATGTTTTTTTAACATTCTCAAAATCGGTTGCCAAGTAGAGGACTTGCTATTATCGACCCTCTCTCGCATCGGATTGGCATTGGCCTTATTCATGATCATTGCATGGCGAATCGGTTGCTTGATGCGATTGGGGCGGGGATGTCCGGAGAGGGACTGCGAAGTCGTGTCTGATCGAGAAGAATGGCAAGCCGCTTAGTTAGTTGCCCGTAAGCCCTTACCGCCTAAGCCACCCCAACTGAATGAAGCCATTCGACTGATTGCCGGCTTTGGCGGGTTCTTGGGGTGTAAAGGGGACGGTGAGCCAAGTGCTAAATCGCTTTGGCAAGGATTGCAACGTGTTATGGACTTCATCATGGGAATACGCGCAGTTCGAGAGGCTTAGACTTTGCGCTGGAGATCGAGTATTTTCTGGAACGGCTGCTGCCCCGTGTGAAACCCTTGGTGCCGGCAGAGCAAGCGGTGCTGATGCTTAAAGATTCGGGTTTTGACAGCGCCAAGCTGTTGTTTGCGGTAGCCGAGGAGAAAGACCGCTGGGCCGAGATGGGGCGGCGCTTCGAGTATCCGGTCAAATGGGACCCGCGCCGTCAGAAGAAAGAGGACTGGGGGACGTGCACCGAAGCGCTGGGCGTTTTTGTGGACAAACCGTTCCGGCAAGCGCGAAGCGTTATTCTCGCTCGTCGTCGAACGGGCTTTCCGAAAATACACCCGGCACTTTCGCCTGGTTACCCGTCTGATCGAGCGCACGATCAACCAACACGGACAACTGTTGCTGCTGCCGGACATCGAACTGAAAGACTGGTGGACCAGCCTGATGGATGCGGAAGCCAAGGTGATCGGATTCTACTGCGATCACGGCAAGCAAGAACAATTCCATTCCGAGTTCAAGACCGACTTGGACCTGGAACGCCTGCCTTCGGGCAAATTCGACACCAACGATGCCATCCTGCATCTGGGCATGTTGGCGTACAACTGCCTGCGTCTGTTGGGACAGCTGGGCTTGCTCGGCGAGTTGGCGCCGATTCGCCACCCTGCCAAGCGTCGGCGCCTCCGCACGGTATTGCAAGAGCTCATGTATCGCAGCGTACATGTGGTACATAAGGCTCGGCAGTGGTGGCTGGACTTGGGCAAAGACTCGCCGGTGGGCCAGGTCTTTGCCTTTTTAAAGCAACGCTTAGTGGTACAAACGGCGGTGGCGTTCGGATCGTCGGCGCCCGGTCAAAACCGTTGGTTTGACTGTGCTCTCACAGAAGGACAAGGAGTGGTTTGCCAAAGCCCCTCTCAGTATGGAAAATGGGCTAAAGAGAGGGCGGCTGAACACGGTTTCAAGGTAAACCATAAGCCATTTGGCGCGCAAAATTAAGTGCCGGCTTCAAAATGCGCTCAAAATGCAGGGGGAAAAGCTCGCGCAGGTTGGAACACGGATTCAGGGATTAGTTAATGACTTATAAAATTATTGTGAAGAAGTTCATCAAACAAAAGTTGAGTTAGTATTCCTATCTGTTTTTGTGACTGGATCGGCAAAAAATCGGTAGCTATTCCTCGTAAAGGGTTAAAGCATTGGGTTATACATAAATCCGAATACATCAATAAAACTAATGATATTAGAAAAAATATCATGTTATTGATTTTTATCGTTTTTTCTGGGTTGTGTATAAGTCTATGGGCATACGTTTATATATAAGTCGTAAAATATCAATAAAATCAATGTGGTGTTCGCCTGCAACAGTATTGATTTATAAAATTTTTTCGGACTTATGTATAAAGATATGAGCTATGGGTTAAAAGCCATTTCTAATAGTGAAGAGTAAGTAATTGGTTGCCTCGTTGAATAGTTACAAATGTTGTTGGTTTAAAAACCCTCGGCTAACTTTCTTCAAGTCCGATAATTTACAATTGCGCTTATGCAAGTGCTGTTGACTTACAAATAAATACCTAATTCCGATATGGACAACCGGAATCCGTTGTTACGAATGGCAAGCTCAAGTTCTGCTTTTGCTCTGAATATCAGTAATTCCCACCGCCATGACGACTTATTTCAATTGCTGTGGCCAGATATTTGTAATCCATGTCAGCATTAGCTATCTTGAGTTTGCTGTGTTCCTGATAATCAATAATTTTCTCAATAAATAATCGCCCATTTTTGTTGAAGTTGCGGGATGTGCCTGTCCAGGAGCGTCGTAAACCCGTCCATGAGAACTTGACTGCACCATCTGGCCACCATGGATTCTGGAAATGCACATTTTGAATGGTGCAAAATCTGCCCTGTTGCCGATATCCTCGCTAAACATCCCCACACCTTTTATTTCTTAGACGTTTCTTCAATCAGCCGAGAATAAGTGGTTGCATAAACAGTATTTCAAATTTCTGTCACCTAACACGTTTTAAATTATAATGTGTGTCAATTAATTTTTTCTTAAGTAGTCGTCCCTGATTAATTCATAAGAAATTGATTAATATCATATAAATGGATATTTATGAGGTCAAAAATTGCAAGAAAATGTTAAAAATGGGTTTTATTTTCTTGCAAATTTTCACCGAAAAATGAAGCCCAAACGTCCTCAGGAAGTTGTGCAAAATGACCTTTTCAAAACTCGCCTGGACGAGTTTTTGAACCCGAAACATGAACTTTATCGATTGGCCAGCAAAATAGACTGGGCTCGGCTGGACGAAGAATTCGGCCCGTTTTTTGAAGCAGAACAAGGCGCCCCGGCGTTGTCGACCCGTTTGATCGCCGGATTGCATTATCTGAAACATGCGGAAGGTTTATCGGATGAAGCGGTCGTTAAACGCTGGGTTGAAAACGGTTATTGGCAGTACTTTTGTGGCGAAACCTTTTTTCAGCATGAGGTTCCCTGTCATCCGACCTCGCTGACGAAATGGCGGCAACGGATCGGTGAAGCCGGCTGTGAGTGGCTGTTGTTATTGACGATCGAGGCGGGCGTCGCTACCCGGACCGTGAAGAAACGAGATTTTCAATCGGTCACCGTCGATACTACCGTTCAGGAAAAAAGCGGTTGGCTTTCCGACGGACGGCAAGTTGTACGAAAAATGCCGTCGGGAGCTGGTCAAGCTGGCTGGACAACACGGGCTGCCCCTGCGACAGAACTACAATAAAAAAGGCACCGCTGCTGTTAGTGCAATCGCATCGTTATCATCATGCCAAGCAAATGAAGCGTAAGCAAAAAGCCCTGAAGCAACTGAAAACCCTGGTCGGTCGTGTTTATCGGGATATCCTGCGGCAACTGCCGCAACAGGAGCTGGCCGCGCAAAGGGGGCTTCAGGACGCCCTGGCCAAAACCCAGCGGATACTGAATCAGAAACGCACCGACAAAAACAAACTCTACAGCTTTCATGCACCGGAAGTGGAATGCATCAGTAAAGGGAAAGCACACAAAAAATACGAGTTCGGCGTCAAAGTCGGCATCACGGTGACCAATAAAAGTAATTTCGTGCTGGGCGCCAGGAGCTTTCCCGGCAATCCTTATGACGGCGATACCTTGTACTCCTGCCTGGAACAAGCTGAAATCCTGAGCGGTACCCGAGCCAAAGAAGCTTTTGTGGATTTGGGCTATCGGGGGCGAGAAATACCCGGTGTCACCCTGTACAAGTCAAGGCAAAAACGGGGAGTCCATACCCGACGGTTGAAAACCGCGTTAAAACGGCGCAATGCCATCGAGCCGGTGATTGGACACATGAAGAACGATGGCTTGCTGAGCAGAAATTACCTGAAAGGCCAACTCGGTGATGCCATGAATGCCGTTCTCTGCGCCGCTGGACACAACATGCGTTTAATCCTCAGGCGGTTGAGGTTTTTTTGGCCGGAAATCGGGGAAGCCATCTGCCGGTTTTTACAAAATAAAACGGTTCAGGAATCTGTTTATGTTTCCTAATGAGCTGTTTTTTTCAAAAAAATGACTTTTTCAGGGACGACTAAGTAGATTTGCATAAAAAACCGGGTAAAATCAGACGGTGTGATGAGCTGGTTGTAGAGAGACAAATGAAATATGTGAATGGCTTGACCGAAGCAGAACTGTAATGGTCAACAAAAGCCGGACACCTACTCAGGCAGCGCTTCTAAAAAATCCCGTTCGAATTCGATCGGGGATTGATAGCCTAAAGTTGAGTGTGGCCGACGACCGTTGTAAAAGGCCACATAATCAATCACGCTCAGTTTGGCCGCTTCTTGTTTTTTGAACTTCTCGTAATTGAGTTGCTCATGTTTCAAACTGCGGAAAAATCGTTCGGCTGGCGGTCGAGTCAGCCGAAGGGAACCTCCCCTTCAGCTGCTCACGGATGATGTGGCTACACTATCCCGGACACACTCTTTAAAATACTCTCAAACAAGAGTGAATCCAAATGAACCCAGAAAAACCTAATAGTTATACCGCCGAATTCAGAGCCTCAGCCGTCAAGCTGGCGAATGAATCGGATAAACCCATCACTCAGGTCGCCAAGGATCTCGGTATTAACGTCAATACCTTGCACACCTGGATCAGCAAATACAGCCGCCCTAAAGAGGTGGCCCCAAAGCTTTGAACAGATATCTCCGAAATTAAGGTGGAATCCTGCTGTTGATTACGCTGCCATTTTGACCGGTGGCAACATGCCGGTATAAGCTTGATAGGGCGTTTTCCGACCCAGGCTGGAATGTGGCCTGGCTCGATTGTACCATTCCACATAGTTCATGACCGAGGTTCTTGCCTGAGCGACCGACTCGTAAGCATGGAGATAAACGCACTCGTATTTCACTGAGCGCCACACGCGTTCGACGAAGACATTATCTCGCCAAGCTCCCCGGCCGTCCATGCTCAGCTTGCAACCGTTTTCCAGCACCGTATCGACAAACACCTGGGCAGTCAATTGACTCCCCTGGTCCGTGTTGACGATCTCGGGTGTGCCGTACCGCCTGAATGCTTCCTGAAGCACATCCACCGCATGGCAGGCTTCCAGGGTAATCGCCAGTTTGGCCGCCAATACTTTGCGGCTGGCCCAGTCCACCACGGCCGTCAGGTAAGCAAAGCCTTTGGCCAGTCGAATATAAGTCGTATCCAGTGCCCACACCTGATTAGAACGATGAATCGCCATGCCACGCAACAAGTAAGGATAGATTTTATGTCCAGGTTGCTGCTTACTGGTGTTGGGCTTGCAATACAGCGCCGCCATACCCATCCGCTGCATCAGGGTTTTGACATGCTTGCGACCGACCGCGATGCCTTGCTCATGCAATTGATCGCGCAACATTCTCGCCCCCATGAACGGGTGTTTCAAATGCAGTTCATCCAGCCGCCGCATCAGGTCCAAATCACGCTCCGAGACGGATTTGGGCAAATAATAGACGCTACCCCGGCTCATATTGAGCAAGTCGGCCTGACGGCTGATTGACAGTTTCGAGTCACGGTCTATCATCGCTTTGCGCTCAGCAATCCCGCCTTGCTGAGCGCGCCTTCTACCCAAAGGGCACAAGTAAAAAATCATTCTCCAGCGTCAACTGGCCGATCTTGGCATGCAACGCCTGCAGATCGACAGCGGGCGACGCCGTTTCAGGGGATTTGCCAAAGACCTCGGCCGCCCGCTCCGTCAGTTGTCGCTTCCAGTCGGTAATCTGGTTTGGGTGAACTTCGAATTCCTGAGCCAGCTGCGCCAGGGTTTTATCACCCGCCAGCGCCGCCATGGCCACTTTGGCCTTGAAAGCCGGTGAGTGTTTTCTTCTCGTTTTGAGTGACATCTTCTGCTCCGATTTAACGTCCTTCTGGACATTCTACAGTAGCAGGTCTTCCACTTAACAGGCTGTTCAATTTTTCGGCTCCACCTCTATTAAACAAGCAGACAGGCAAGCGGTGTTCAAGTTTTATAAATAAATTTATATAAATAAAATATTTTATAGTTAGGTTGTTCTTACCCAGCTTTGAGTATATTCTTGAATTATTGAATTTATCACTACCGATCAATGGGTAAAAAAATACTCGTCTCCTGGCTGGGCATCACTGACCTGAAAGCAGCAAATCTGATGGATATCAGACCAGAAGAAGCGATTGGTCATGGTCCGATTCTGGGAGCGTTGAAGACTTTATGTTTTGATGAATTGCATTTGCTTTTTGATCAGAAACAAGCCATTGCGCAAACCTACTCCGAATGGCTTGTGGAAAAACACAACATTAAAACGGTGCTCGTCAAAGCTAAATTGCGCACCCCTATCGATTTTGGCGACATTTACCATGCATTGGATAAGCATCTGCAAACGATAGTTGAAACTAATCCAACAATTGATATCAGCTTACATCTTTCCCCAGGTACGCCGTCAATGGCTGCCGTTTCAATTCTGTTAGGCAAAAACCAAATACAACGCGCGCTTCGTTCAATCCACAAAAGAGAAAGGCGGCGAATTTGTAAGTATTCCTTTCGATATTTCCGCCGAATATATTCCGCAGTTAGTCAAGCAGGCCGATAAAAAACTCACCCAACTCTCTGCTTCGGAGGCACCGACATCGGCTGCATTTTCCGACATCATCACGCAGAATCCCGAAATGCAGCGTATCTTACGCAAAGCCGAAAAAATTGCTGTGCGTGATGTGCCGGTATTGATTCTGGGCGAATCAGGAACCGGTAAGGAACTGTTTGCCAAGGCCATCCACAATGCCAGTCTCCGCGTTGGCCGGCCATTTATACCAGTCAATTGCGGAGCGATTCCCAAGGATTTGATCGATTCCGAGTTGTTTGGTCATATCAAAGGTGCGTTTTCCGGTGCGGTCGGTAACAGGATCGGCTATTTTGAAGAGGCCGATGGAGGCACGCTGTTTCTGGATGAATTTGGTGAGCTGCCGGCCGACGCTCAGGTTCGTCTGTTGCGTGTTCTGCAATCCGGCGAAATCAGCAAAGTCGGCGACAGTAAAACCCGTAACGTCGATGTGCGTGTGATTGCTGCGACCAATCGAAACTTGTCAGAGGAAATTGCCGAGGGGCGCTTTCGTGAAGATTTGTTTTATCGGGTCGCGGTCGGTCTGATTACCTTGCCGCCATTAAGAGAAAGAAGCGGAGATATCGCCCTGTTGGCCGCTCATCTCATGGATAGGATTAACCAGGAAGCCTCTAATCAGCCTGGTTATATCAATAAAAAAATTTCTGTAAAAGCAAAAAATATTATCCTGAATCAGGTTTGGCCGGGTAACATACGAGAGCTTTACGGCACATTACTTAGAGCTTCGATCTGGTCTGAGGATGACCTGATCAGCGAGATGGATATTCAGGAAGCCATGCTGGAAAGACCTTCTGTCACCGCCTCCGGCGAACTGCCAGAATTGGGAAACGGCATTGATGTGCAAAGACTTTTAGAGGATATCAAACGAAAATATGTGCTACAGGCGCTAAAACAAGCGACCGGCAATAAGAAAAAGGCAACCGAGCTCTTAAGCTTGCCCAATTACCAGACTCTGTCAAACTGGATGGAAAAACTTAACATAGAATAGTTGGCACACTCTTCGCTTAGAAGAGAATATGAAAAAAGTCATCATGCAATCAGTCAATTTCGAATTCATCAGGCCGCACCGTCCGGAAATCGCCGATCTCGGTGGTTTTGCGGAATACCATCTATATACCGACCCTAGCAGTAGCTTGATTAAACTGCGGGCACTGGCTGAGCAAGCGGTTAAGAGTATTTACCATCTGGAGCGTTTACCTCGCTTATATCGGCCTCAGTTAATTGATTTGATTAATGATGCGTCTTTCCAAGAAGTCGCCAATAAAACGCTGATCACTAATCTGAACTACTTGCGTATCCAAGGAAACGGGCCGGCGCATGGAGAAAAGGGCGATACGCGTACTGCGGCTATCGCGCTCGGCGTTGCTCAGCAAATAGTCGCCTATCTGGCAGTCCGCTACTATGGACTCAGTAAAGAGGAAATCCCACAGTTTCAAGAGCCGGTTAACGTACAACAACAAACCGAGGTCCTAAAAAGAGACAACCAGCATTACCAAAAGCTGTTGAAAGAACAATCCGAAGCATTGGATGCTCTGCTTGCAGAGGTTGACCAGCTTAGGACAAAAGCGAGTTATCAGGAATCCAATGCGGCGGATAGACTGGCTTCGGCATCGGCCAGCCAGCAGGTTAGCGATGCGCTACAATGGAATGAAGCCCAAACTCGCAAACTGATGATCGATACTTTACTGGCTAAAGCTGGCTGGGATGTTAAAGACAGTCGCCAAGTAGCGCTTGAATGGCCGGTAGATCATCAACCGACAGTTAGTGGCAAAGGTAAAGCCGACTACGTGTTATGGGATGACAACAGCAAGCCCCTGGCTGTTATTGAAGCTAAAAAAGCCTCAGAAACTCTTAGCCAAGGTAGAGAACAAGCGCGCTATTACGCGGATGGCCTGGAAAAAATGTCCGGACAGCGCCCTGTCATTTTTTACACCAACGGTTATGAAATTGGTATTTGGGACGATGTCCAATATAACAGTGCACGAACCGTCTACGGTTTTTATGGCAAAGAAAGCCTGAAATACCTGTTCTACCAACGTCAACACCGCAACCCTGATCCCGAGCAGTTAAATCCGGATGCCACGATTGCCGGCCGCCCTTACCAAATCGAGGCCATAAAAAGCGTTGTCGCCAAGTTTCAGCAGCAACGCCGCAAAGCGCTGATCGTACAAGCCACCGGCACCGGTAAAACACGGGTGGCGATTGCCATCTGCGAACTTTTGCTGCGCAGCGGCTGGGGTAAACGCATTTTATTTTTATGCGACCGTAATGAACTGCGCAAACAGGGCGCCGACGCATTCAAAACCTTCCTGCCTTCCGAACCGCGTTGCATCATTGGACAAACACAGCAGGTAGACACGAATGCGCGGATTTATGTGTCCACCTATCCCGCGATGATGAATCGCTTCGAGCAGTTCGATATCGGTTTTTTCGACCTGATCATCGCCGACGAATCCCATCGCTCGATTTACAATAAATACAGAGACCTGTTTATTTATTTTGATGCCCTGCAATTGGGCCTGACGGCGACCCCTGTTAAATTCATCAGCCGCAATACCTATGCGTTATTTGGCTGCGAAAACCAGGACCCGACCTTCGAATTCGGTCTGGAGCAAGCCATCAATAACGTCCCGCCTTATCTGGTTCCATTCAAAGCCAAGGACTTGACCACCAATTTCCTGCGCGAAGGCATCAAATGGGCCAACTTGACCGAAGAGCAGCGCGAACAATTGCAGGAACAGGACGATAACGCCGAATCCTATGATTACGCGGGCAAAGACATCGGCAAGGCGGTCTTCAACAAGGATACCGACCGCATCATCCTGCAAAACTTGATGGAAAAAGGCATCAAAGATGACACCGGCGCATTAGTCGGTAAAAGTATCATCTTTGCCCGCTCTCAACGTCACTCCGAACTGTTGCAGGAAACCTTTAAGGAGCTCTATCCGCAACACGGCGAAGCCGTTTGTAAGGTGATCCACAACAAAGTGCCGCGCGTCGAAGCGCTGATCGACGAATTTAAAGAGCCTAGAAACAACTTCCGCATCGCCATTTCGGTGGACATGCTCGACACCGGCATCGATGTGCCGGAAGTCGTCAATCTGGTGTTTGCTAAACCAGTTAAGTCCTGGGTAAAGTTCTGGCAAATGATTGGCCGTGGCACTCGACTCTGCGAAAATCTGTTCGGACCAGGACAACATAAGACCGAGTTCCTGATTTTCGACCACTACGGCAACTTCAAATATTTTGAAGAGGAATACGAAGAAGCCGAAACCGGCGACAGCAAATCCATCTTGCATCATTTGTTCGACGCGCGTCTGCAACTGGCGCAAACGGCGGCCGCGCAAAATAATCGCGTGGCTTTCGATCTGGCGATTCAACTGTTAAAACAAGATATCAACGATTTGCCGGAAAACAGCATCCAGGTCAGAAATGCGTTGAAGCAAGTACACGAGATGCAGCAGGAAGGCGTGTTGGAAGCTTTCACGCCGGCTACTCAGCAGCAATTGCTGAAAGTTATTGCCCCTTTAATGAGTAACCGCAAAATCAGCGACAAAGATGCGATCAAACTGGATCGGCTGATCGCGGAAATGCAGGATTGCTTGCTGAAAAAAGCCAGCTGTTTTCAGGACAAACAGATGGAATTTCTCAGCCGCGTGGATCGTCTCGCGATCACCATCAAAGCGGTCCGTGCCAAAGATGAACTGATCGCCGCGATTCAAAAGCAGGCTTGGTGGCAGGATGCCGACTGCGCGAAACTGGAAAACCTGCGCCTGGAGCTGCGCGGCATCATGAAATATCAGCAAGGCGGGGTTAACGGTTCCAACGTCAAACAAATCGACGTCGTCGAGGACAAGGAACAAGTTCAATATAACGACGTGATCCTCAATCTGAAAGGCACGGAAGCCATTGCCTATCGCTTCAAGATTAAGACCATCCTGGATGATCTTTTGGATAGCAGTCTTACCTTGCAAAAAATCCGTAGTGGCGAAGCGGTCACCGATTCGGAACTGCAACAGCTGTCGTCCCTAGTGCTGACGCAAAATCCGGGGATAGACTTGAACACGCTAAAGGAGTTCTTCCCTGACAGCGCCGGACAATTGCATGTGGCCATTCGCGCCTTGATCGGTCTCGAACCCGAGAAAGTAGAAGCGCACTTTACCGACTTCCTGCATCGCCATGAACGATTGACCGCTATTCAAGTGCGCTTTTTGAACCTATTGAAAAGCTATATCGCCAACAACGGCTTTATTACCGTTGAGAAACTCTATGCTGCACCGTTTTCAACACTGCATGCCGAAGGCATCGACGGTATCTTTAAGATCGAACAGGCCGACGAATTGTTTGCATTATTACAACCGTTCATGCAAAGTCAGCCAGTAGAGCAAAATATAGGCACATAACTATGCAAGCATTGGAACTCATCACCATCATAAATGAGCAACATCAAATCCATCTACAACTGCCGGATTCCGTCAGAGCCGGCAAAGCGAAAGTGATTGTGTTGCTGGAAGATGCAGCCGAATCGCAGCCGCAGCAAAAACGGGTATTCGGCCAATTTCGCGGCAAGATAAAAATTAGCGAGGATTTCGATAACGAATTGCCGGACGACTTCTGGCTGGGCAAGGACGCATGAATCTTCTGCTGGATACGCATGTTTTCCTCTGGCTGAACGATACGCCTGAAAAGCTGTCGCCAGCGGCATTGGCTGCCTGCCAGGATGAGAACAATACTTTGTATCTGAGTTTGGCGTCCGCCTGGGAAATTCAGATTAAACAGCAACTGGGCAAACTGGAACTCAGCGAAAGCCTGCATACCCTCGTTAGTACGCAACAACAGCAAAACGGTTTGCAATTACTGCCCATCGAATTAGCGCATATCGAAGCGCTCAGCCAATTGCCATCGATGCATCGCGATCCCTTCGACCGCTTATTGATCGCGCAAAGCATAAAAGAGCAAATGCAGATTGTCAGTGCCGATCAGGTATTTACCGGCTATCCGGTCAACCTGATCTGGTAACCCTCTTATTATTAAAAAACAAGCATGATCACAGGCATTCTACGCAATCAAATAGACCAGCTTTGGGAAAAATTCTGGACCGGCGGCATTACCAATCCGTTGACCGTCATCGAACAAATCTCTTTTCTGATGTTCGCTCGCTTGCTGGACATCCAGGAAACCAATAACGAGCGCATGGCCGCTCGCTCCGGTAAGCCATTCAAACGGCTGTTTCCGGAAGATCCGGACGGACAGTTATTACGCTGGCAAAACTTTCGCAACTTGTCCGGCAAAGCCATGCTCCAGCATGTCAAAACCAAGGTGTTCCCTCATTTCGCCCATGTCACCTTAGCGGAAACCGACTTCGGCGAATACATGCGCGATGCCGATCTGGAAATCAAAAGCGAATCCCTGCTGACCACCGCAGTGGAAATGATCGAAAAACTGCCGCTGACTCAGGGCGACACCAAAGGCGATCTCTATGAATACCTGCTGTCGAAACTGACCACCGCCGGCATCAACGGCCAATTCCGGACCCCACGACACATCATCGACTTAATGGTGGCGATGGTGGATGTCAAACCCAATGAAACATTATGCGATCCCGCATGCGGTACGGCCGGCTTTCTGGTGCGTACAATGGAATACCTGAACCGCACCCATACCTCAACGGACGCTGTATATCAGGACGAAGAAGGCCATGACGTTTTTGTTGGCGATCTACTGGAGCCTTACCGCGAGCATATCAAGCACAACATGTTCTGGGGCTTCGATTTCGACACTACGATGCTGCGGGTCTCCAGCATGAACATGCTGCTGCACGGGGTCACCCACGCCAATATCCATTATCAGGACAGCCTGAGCAAGAACATCCACGAACACTGGCCACGCCAGGAGCAGAATTACTTCGATGTGGTACTAGCCAATCCGCCGTTCAAAGGCAGTCTGGATGAAACCAGCACCAACCCCGAAATTCTGCGCATCGTCAAAACCAAGAAAACAGAGCTGCTGTTCGTCGCCCATATCCTCAGAATGCTGAAACTGGGCGGACGCAGCGCAACCATCGTGCCGGACGGCGTGTTGTTTGGTTCATCCAAGGCGCATCAAGCCTTGCGCCAACATTTGCTGAACGAGAACCAACTGGAAGGCATCGTCAGCCTGCCCAGCGGCGTGTTCAAACCTTATGCCGGGGTATCGACTGCCATCGTGCTGTTCACCAAAGGCGGCAGAACCGATCAAGTGTGGTTTTACGACGTGACCGCCGATGGCTATTCCTTGGACGACAAGCGCACGCCGATTGCGGCCAATGACCTGCCGGATGTGTTGCAGCAATGGCAACAAAAAGATTCCCTCGCCCTTGAGGGAGAGGGCCATGGTGAGGGAGTAAATAAAAATAACCGCATCGCCAAATGCTTTTATGTACCGGCGGATGAGATTCGCGACAACAAATATGATTTATCGATCAATCGTTATAAGGAAGCGGTTTATCGGGAAGAAGAATTTGAATCGCCCAAGGCCATTCTAAAACGGTTAATGGCTTTAGAAGATGAGATTCAGCAAGAACTGTTGGAATTAGAAGGGATGCTTTAATGGAACATCAAAATCTTGAACTAAAAACTCTTGTCAAAGCCCATTACGGAAAGGCGTTAAAAAGGAAAATCGAGACGAATCCAGTATTTACAGTGTTTATGGTAGCTCTGGGCAATTAGGCTTTCACTCTGAAAGTCTATGTGATTATCCAACTATAGTTATTGGAAGGAAAGGTTCTGTAGGCGAAGTGATTTGGGCACCAAATGGTGGATGGATAATTGATACTGCTTATTTTTTAGAAAATTTGGAGCCTAAACGCTTAGATTAAGGTATTTATTTTATGCTCTTAAGCGGGCAAATTTGGCACAACGAACGATAACAACCTCAATCCCAGGGCTAAATAGAGATGATTTTTATGAAACAAAAATTCCTCTTCCATCATTGCCTGAACAGAAACGCATCGCCGCGATACTCGACAAAGCCGATGCCATCCGCCGCAAACGCCAGCAAGCCATCCAACTCGCCGACGACTTTCTCCGCGCCGTGTTTCTGGATATGTTTGGCGATCCAGTAACCAATACGAAAGGGTGGGATGTAAAACCTTTAAAAAATGAGATAACACATGCCAATAACGGATTGTCCAGAAGAAGAAAAGAGGCTGAAAATGTTGGAGAAATAGTTTTAAGGCTACAGGATATTCATTATGATGGCATTCGCTTTGAAAAAGACTTAAATCGAATTAAATTGGATGAAAGTGAGAAATCAAGATACAAAGTTGAAATAGGAGATATTCTTTTTATTCGAGTGAATGGCAACCCTGATTATGTTGGAAGATCGGCTGTTTTTAATGGTTTCTCCGAGCCTGTTTACCATAATGATCATTTAATTAGAATCAAGCTGAGCAGCATATATTTACCAGAATTCGTTTCATATTGCTTTAACCATAAAGGAGGAAGAAAAATTATTTCTTCTCAGGTTAAAACATCAGCGGGTCAACACACAATAAGTCAACAAGGCATTGAGAATTTAGAATTTTATAGGCCACCTCTGGTATTACAACAAAAGTTTGTTGATTTGTTAAATAATATTAAAAAACTCCCATATGACGAAATACTTGTTAATAACTTGTTCCATTCGCTCAGCCAAAAGGCCTTCGCCGGCGAGCTTTAGCGAGACACGAAAACATTGATAAAACCACAGAGGACATAGAGAAACACAGAGTTAAAAAATCAAAAACCTGCGCCCTCTGTGGTTAATAAATAACTAAACCAGGTAAACACCATGCAAGCCTACTATGAAATTGAAACCGAAATACCCCTAAACCACCAATTACATTTGAAACTACCGGACAGTATTCCCGCCGGTCATGCCAAGATTGCCGTCATTTACAATCTGCCGGATAAATCGACCGACAAGGCCGAGCAAATGGCCGCCTTTTTACGGGCGCTACCGGATGAACCGAAAGAAGCCGGATTAAGCCGTGAAGCGATCGATGATTATCTGCGCCAAGAACGGCAAAGTTGGGAATGACATGACTTCCGTTTATCTAGATAGCTGCATGATTATCGGCTTGATCGAAGGCGATGCCGAGCAGCGTAAAGCGCTCAAACGTTATCTGATGGGAAAGCAGGTATTCAGCTCAGAGTTGGTAAGAATGGAGTCACGCTTGCTGGCGATTCGCCAACATAAGTTGGAAATAGTCCAGTTATACGATGCATTTTTCTCAGGTTGCGAGTTTGTCGATTTGACGCGCATCGTGTTTGATCGGGCGACCTCATTGCGCGCTGAAAATAACTTGAAAACACCTGACGCCTTGCATTTAGCTTCAGCCCTTGCAAGCGGATGTGAAGCATTTTGCACGAACGACAAACAATTATGTAAAACCGCTTCAAATCATATACAGGTGATTGACTGGGGTATTCTGTTGAACGCTTAATGCCTTGATTCATAAAGCACCGCTCCAGTTTTATGAATACCAATGACCAAACCACGTTGATCTTCGAACAGCAAGACGAGCAACGTAATGTCATCCACGATACATTTTATCAGCATCTTTTAAATGAGGCCGGCATATGAAACTTGCCAAAAATCCCCCTTCACAAGAAAGCCAAGTGATTCAAACGGCATTGAATAAAGCCATTGCCAATGCGTTAGAGAAAAAGCGCAAGCTCGGCCAATATGCGGTGATGTGGGAAAACAACCGGGTGGTTTATAAAGGCGCCGATGCGCCGGATAGCCATCCCCCCAAATGAACGGCTCGATAACGAAAATTAGGCACCCGAATGAATGCTGAATGAGCCTAACGATCTTTAAACTATAAACAGAACAGAGTGCATAAAAGCCAAAAAATCAAAACTGTCTATACGTTTCTTGCTCTCTGTGATGGAAGAAAAAATAAATATAAAGCCTTCTTTGGCCAACGATAACAACAATAAAACATGACCATCCTCAAAACCCTGTCAATTGAAAATTTCAAAGGTATTGGCCGTCGAGTGTCATTCGACTTTAAGCCGATTACCTTGTTTTTCGGCCAGAACAGTGCCGGTAAAAGTACGGTGCTGCATGCCTTGAATTATCTGCATGATATTTTGCAATACCATCGAATCAATGCCGATAACACTTCCTTGGGACACGACGCGATCGATTTGGGCGGTTTTCAGCAGTTTGTGCATCAACATGATTTGGACAAAATCATCGTGTTCGATCTACTGCTGGATGTTCGTGCTTATGATCTGACGGAAACCGATGCCGCCGCGCATTATCAGGAAGTGCTTTATTCGCGAAATCAGGATGATGAAAGCAAACGATTATTTGATATTTCGCAGATCACCAGCAGCATTGACAGTGTTTTGCTCAAATTCCAGATTGCCTGGAGCGAGCGCTTAGCCAAGCCCTATGTTAAACGGTTTGAGATCGAGTTGAATGATGAGCGATTTATTGAAATAACGGCATCCAGCGATTGTCGGCGCAGAGAGATCACTTACGTCAACTTAACTCACCCGTTGTTTTTAAGCTTGGAAGATTTTGCCGAGGATGGTTTATTCACACTAACCGAGGCGATCATTGATGAGCCATTCCTGGATAGACAAGGCCAGAGCTTGATCGGCCTGGAAAACGCTGAGGATGCCTTACCGGACCACAAAGCGCCGTTAAATTTGGCGGATATCTGGCTGGGCGATTCTTGGGATGACGCGGATAGAAAGACAGAGTTCAAAGGCATTTTATCGACCTTGTTATTAGGACCGTTGGAAGTGGCGGCTAAGGAATTGGCCAAAATGCGTTATTTGGGCCCCATTCGGCAAATTCCGTCTAGAAACTACACCCCAAAACCCACCGAAAATCTGAATTGGTCCGACGGCTTAGCGGCCTGGGATTTGCTGTTTAAAAAGCATTTGAGCTTGCTGCAGGAAGTGAACGAATGGCTGAATGGCTGCGATGGTCAAGGTTCAAAACGTCTGGCTACCGGCTATGCAATGAAAATTGCCGAATATCGGCAACTGCCAATCGCCAGCCGTTTAGAAAGTTTATTGCAGGTGCGGGACATCAATCAGAATAAAGCAGAAATAGAGCAACTGCTCGAAGAACTGCCCATTCATAAGCATTTCATGCTGACCGATATGCGGCGTAATGTGGATGTATATCCTGGCGACGTAGGTATTGGCATTTCTCAGCTATTGCCCGTTGTAGTAGGGGCAATAGCGACGGATATACCGTTGTTATCCATCGAGCAACCTGAGCTTCACATTCACCCGGCCCTGCAAGTTGCACTGGGCGATCTGTTCATTCATACCGCAAAACAGAAAGGCAAATCATTCATCATGGAAACACACAGCGAGCATGTGATGCTACGCTTATTACGTCGTGTTCGGGAAACTGCCAGCGGTGAACTGGAAAATCCCGAGTATGCCCTTTACCCCGATGACCTCAATGTGGTCTATGTGGACTGCATAGACGGAGAAACCCGGCTCATCCGTTTGAGAGTCGATGAGGAAGGTGAATTTATCGATCGCTGGCCGAATGGATTTTTTGGAGAAAGAGCCGAGGAGTTGTTTTAATGATTCTGGCTGAATTCGCTGTAAACCCAGACGTTATTAAAGAGTGGCGCGACTTGCGGATGATCACCATGAACTTTGGCTTTGATCATGGTGCGGTTATTTCGTTATTTCCAAACAAATGGATTGCCGGTTTAAGGCAGAAAGCTGAAAACGAGTTGAAAGGGACCAAGGAATACCTGAGCGTTATCGAGAAACTGAATACTATCAAAAACGAGGTTTTGATTAAGAGCGGACGCGAATACGATCCCACTCAGGATTGGATCGACAATTCGATAAGACAGCATCAAGCGAAAAATTTTTACAAAATAATTCATGTTGACGACCTGCCAGCACATACCTGCGTCATCGGCTTCGATGATCTTGATGAGATGGTATTTAGAGATTTGCGGGCAGGCTGGGTAAAGCGCAAGGCTTCGGTTCTGGCGGACGTTTCGAGGCTGTTATTGGTGAATAGCAAGAATATTCAGCTCATCGATCCCTTTTTTTTGGCTAAAGACAACAAGTTTTTCAAAACGCTCGAAGAGATGCTGCGTGTAGCGGGTTTCTACGAGCGAGAAAATGTTTCTGTTCCAATTCATGCTTCCTATATTCACAGTAAGGTTCAAGTCGATATTCCAAGCGAAAAAATTAAGCTGGATAAGCACCTAAAACCAATGATTCCGAAAGGCAAGAGCCTAGATTTTTTTTGGTGGGATGATCTCAACACAGCCGAAATCCATCCACGATGCCTGATTACCGAAAAAGGGGGAATCGATTTTGACAGGGGTTTTGCCGAACCCAACGACCTTGATCAACAAGAAGCAGATACCAAGGTTTCGATGATGACAAAGTCCATGGTTAATTCAATCGCGTTTAAATATAACGAAGCTTCATCGTCTTACAGAGCTGTAGCCAAACACACCGTAATTGGAGAAAGACAGGATGGTTAGTAAACAAACATTATTGCAATTAGTGGACGCCCTTGTACCGGAAATCGATGTCAACGATGTGATACCTGATATCGAGGCCAAACACGATGAAATTTTGGCTATCGCTGAAGCGGCGAATGAGCTTAGAACCCTAAGTCTCTTCCAAGAAAAAGTCGATGCTGAGTTGGCGCTTAAACGAACCGTTGATCCGGCACGCGCTGTTATTAACGCTTCATCGGTTAAACTGAATTTTAATCGGAATGCCGAAATTGCGATGCTTGAAGAGTTAAAACAGCGTAGTTACGGTAAGGTAGTTACGGTTAAAACTCCGCAAGGAGAACTAAAAAAATACCGAATTGCTCAAGCTAATTATTCGATTATTAAGGCCAATAACGGTGAAACCATCATGGTGGTCAACCGTATGGCACCCGTCGCCGGAATATTGGTTTCGGCTGAGATTGATGATGAATTTGTTCTGCCTCAGACTGGTGAGGTCGTGGTTGTAGCGGTTGATTTACTTGACCGCTATGAAATTGGCGAACAGGACAATTTCAGTCGCATGCAATATTGGAATGATCAGTTAAGCACTTATTCTGACATCAATAATGACTTTACTCCCTTAGTTCTGGAAAATTTAAAACAACAAGTGGCTCGCTGGCGAAGTGAGTATGCTGAAGGCCTCTTGGGCTCAAGTAAGGAAGATGTTGCTGAAGTTTTTTCTGAAGACAGTAAGACTTCTTTAGGATCCAACTTTTATACCCGTACTACCAAGGCGCAAGAAGAACTATTACGTCGCCCAAGACGCGGACTTGTCATCGTCGAAGGTATTGCTGGTTCTGGTAAAACGTCCGTGGCTTTGGGTCGGGTCAAAGCGCTCCATGACGCAAGGATTGAAAATCCAGATGAACCCGCAGATCTATTTTTTGCTGACAAGTCGAGAATGGTTGGCTTCGTTTTGCATAAGCAGTTGGTCAATTATCTTGAACAAACGGTCATTGACCTGAATTTGGCAGGAATGCGAGTCATCGAATTTAAGGAACTGCAAAACAACTTATTAAGGCAGCGGGGCGGTGTTTTACAATTAAAAATGCCTGGCAACCCGTCAGGCACTTTCGCACGAACAAATGCTAAAGAATACGGATTCGAATCGACCATGCCCTGGCTGCATACGATAGACAGACTCATGACATTGCACTTTTTGTCTAAAGTCGATCTGAACTTGAATAAGGGCGTCAATGCTTGGTTATCTCAACGCCTATCCTCAAAGACAATCCCTATTGATTACACCAAGCTGGTTGGGATGGCGTGGGAAATCGCCAGAAAAGAATTTGCTAATTCATATAGCCATTTGCAAAAAAGAAAATCGGGTGGGTTTTATTCTGAGGGCTTGGTTAAAAGCCTGAAAGAAGTGTATATCTCGTTTTCTGGGCTAGTCAGTGAAAACGCTCGTTGGTATCACTATGACAATACTTGGCATCTAAAAGCCCCGGAAAATCAAATCCTGCTGCACATGGAGCCATTTAATGGCCGAAATTTAAGTAGAGATCAAATACAGTGGCTAAAACAATTCCGGCAAGATATTAGAACGGAATTTAGAAAAACTTTATTGCTTGATAACGCTCAATCTCACATGCCGATGCTGACCACATGGTATGCAGAAATATTGAATAATCCTGATTTCAATTTAGAGGCTGAATTTGGTAAAGGCATATTTGAGATAAGGCAACGTATAAATGAGCAAAAGCTCGCCGATTCTGATCTCAACTTATTATTAGCTGTTGCGCATTTGATGTCTAAAGGAAATCAGTATTCAGATGAAGATCAATCGCGCCTAGCATCCTATCTCTCAGAGCCGATCTTCTACTCCACTGTTTTTATCGATGAAGTTCAGGACTTCACTGAAATCCAAGTCTTTTTAATGTCTGAGCAGGCTGATCCACAGCGACGTGCAGTAACTGTGGTGGGTGACTTCAAGCAGCAACTCTACCCCTCCACTGTCATTGATCTGGGACGATGTTTTCCGAAAGCATCGTCAAATGAAAAAGAATCGGCCAAGCTCGAAGAAAACAAAAGGCAAACTAAAAATCTTGCAAATTTCTCGGCACAGTTCCGGGAGAAAATAGGGGAAATTACTGGAAAAGTGATTGCTGAACCCATTTTTCAGGGCGAAGAGCTAACCAAAACGGTTTGCGATGAAGAATCAATAACACAAAAAGTACTCGACCTGATCATTGAAACCCCCGTCAACAAATCCATTGCAGTCATTTGTCCTACTAATGATCAAGCGAAGCATTTAGAACATCACTTACGCGATGATATTCAGCAAAATTTCCGTGAAAGCCAATACTCCGAAGATCACCGCGATTTGAATAAGTCTCTGTATGTGCATTTTACTGTTGCTCGTCCTACGAAGGGGTTGGAGTTCGATGTGGTGATTGCGCCCTATTTCAACAGTTATGACTTAATTGATCACCTGCAAGCAAATTCAGCTTACGTAACGGTTTCCAGACCAAGAGAACAGTTGCACTTAATCGAAACAATCAACTGACATTTTTATACACAAAAATATAGAGCGGTATTAGTCTTGGTATAGCAGAACGGTAGAAAAACATCGTCTGGCGCAACAACCTTGCCTCGGCAAACCGTGAGCCTAAAACCTGCTATCGGCGGTTGAATCGATTTCTTCAGAAAGCCGTTATTGATCATGGCACGACTGGGCGTTTATTAGGCAATTAATTGCAAGGCAATTGGGAGCAGAATTCAGGAAGAACAGGTACGCATAAAAGTAAATATATTTACTTTTATATAAATATATTTACCTCTTAATCTGCATCATCTTTTCATTACACTATAAATGTCTTTTTTATCAATATCTTATTGATTTATTATTGTTGGCATTTTATTTGCTTTATTAAAGTTAGTCCGTTTCGGGCATAACTAGTCGTCCCTGATTAATTCATAAGAAATTGATTAATATCATATAAATGGATATTTATGAGGTCAAAAATTGCAAGAAAATGTTAAAATGGGGTTTTATTTTCTTGCAAATTTTCACCGAAAAATGAAGCCCAAACGTCCTCAGGAAGTTGTGCAAAATGACCTTTTCAAAACTCGCCTGGACGAGTTTTTGAACCCGAAACATGAACTTTATCGATTGGCCAGCAAAATAGACTGGGCTCGGCTGGACGAAGAATTCGGCCCGTTTTTTGAAGCAGAACAAGGCGCCCCGGCGTTGTCGACCCGTTTGATCGCCGGATTGCATTATCTGAAACATGCGGAAGGTTTATCGGATGAAGCGGTCGTTAAACGCTGGGTTGAAAACGGTTATTGGCAGTACTTTTGTGGCGAAACCTTTTTTCAGCATGAGGTTCCCTGTCATCCGACCTCGCTGACGAAATGGCGGCAACGGATCGGTGAAGCCGGCTGTGAGTGGCTGTTGTTATTGACGATCGAGGCGGGCGTCGCTACCCGGACCGTGAAGAAAACGAGATTTTCAATCGGTCACCGTCGATACTACCGTTCAGGAAAAAGCGGTTGGCTTTCCGACGGACGGCAAGTTGTACGAAAAATGCCGTCGGGAGCTGGTCAAGCTGGCTGGACAACACCGGGCTGCCCCTGCGACAGAACTACAATAAAAAGGCACCGCTGCTGTTAGTGCAATCGCATCGTTATCATCATGCCAAGCAAATGAAGCGTAAGCAAAAAGCCCTGAAGCAACTGAAAAACCCTGGTCGGTCGTGTTTATCGGGATATCCTGCGGCAACTGCCGCAACAGGAGCTGGCCGCGCAAAGGGGGCTTCAGGACGCCCTGGCCAAAACCCAGCGGATACTGAATCAGAAACACACCGACAAAAAACAAACTCTACAGCTTTCATGCACCGGAAGTGGAATGCATCAGTAAAGGGAAAGCACACAAAAAAATACGAGTTCGGCGTCAAAGTCGGCATCACGGTGACCAATAAAAGTAATTTCGTGCTGGGCGCCAGGAGCTTTCCCGGCAATCCTTATGACGGCGATACCTTGTACTCCTGCCTGGAACAAGCTGAAATCCTGAGCGGTACCCGAGCCAAAGAAGCTTTTGTGGATTTGGGCTATCGGGGGCGAGAAATACCCGGTGTCACCCTGTACAAGTCAAGGCAAAAACGGGGAGTCCATACCCGACGGTTGAAAACCGCGTTAAAACGGCGCAATGCCATCGAGCCGGTGATTGGACACATGAAGAACGATGGCTTGCTGAGCAGAAATTACCTGAAAGGCCAACTCGGTGATGCCATGAATGCCGTTCTCTGCGCCGCTGGACACAACATGCGTTTAATCCTCAGGCGGTTGAGGATTTTTTGGCCGGAAATCGGGGAAGCCATCTGCCGGTTTTTACAAAATAAAACGGTTCAGGAATCTGTTTATGTTTCCTAATGAGCTGTTTTTTTCAAAAAAATGACTTTTTCAGGGACGACTATTTAGGTTCATGGCTGCCTTTAAAAAATCAGCCCCCCGCAAAGGGTGGCATAACCGCGACCAAATCGTTATCAAAAAGAAGGTGATTGTCTTCAACCATTTTCTGATTTACAGCCATTCTAAACGTATAGTCTTTTAAATTCGGATAACTTGTGATTAATTTGCTTTTCAAGTCAGTCATATTGTCTGTGTCTTGAATCGTCAACATGTTCTTCCCCACCACATCGCTCAGAACACCAAAAAAAATTACATTAACCTGCATAGCTTTTCTTTCGTTTTAATGGAAACGGTTTATGTTTATCTATTTAAATTAAATTTTTAGGTATTACTCTAATATCAATCCGGCTACCAATGTGATCGTCAGGTTTCGTGTGATAAAAGAAATGAAACCAACAGTAAGCGCAAATGCCAGAAGTGATAGTGTTCTCAAGTCACCAATGGAGCCAGGCTATTCCCAAAATCAAAATCTGTTTTTAAGTTTTTCCATCATCCACCTATCTGTGCCATTGAAAGATGATTTTTTGAAAAATGAACTATTTGCTGTGTACGCTGTTCCGATTCAAATCCGTCTTTTGCTCTTTTGGTCACGGCATATCTAATTGCCGTTTTTATTTCTTGATCACTTTTTCCTGAGCGCAGCATGTCTTTTAAATTAATGGCGCCATAATCATAGAGACAGGTTTTGAATGTACCGTCGGGAGTGATCCTTAAACGGCTGCATGTTGAACAGAATGTTCTGGAATGACCGGCGATGATACCGATTTTTCCTTTAAATCCGGGGATATCAAAAATCCGTGCAGTTGAACTCATTTTAAGATGTTCAATCATTTCTGGGAAAGAATTCTGCAACGTGCTGATAATTTCTTCTGCAGTATGTATTTCGTTTGAAAAGAGCCCACCATTAAATGGCATTTGTTCAATAAAACGAACTTCGATTTTATTTTTTTTGGCCAACATCGCAAAATCAACGATCTCATTGTCATTGACGCCTTT
Organism: Methylosarcina fibrata AML-C10; assembly: GCF_000372865.1. Taxonomy (NCBI): domain Bacteria; kingdom Pseudomonadati; phylum Pseudomonadota; class Gammaproteobacteria; order Methylococcales; family Methylococcaceae; genus Methylosarcina; species Methylosarcina fibrata. The sequence continues at coordinate 197,369 of NZ_KB889965.1, forward strand.
AAGAACCACCATGTTTAGCTTAACGTTCAAATCCGTTAGCAGAATTTTTTCAATGCTATTCCATACCCGTTCAAAATCATCACGTCGGGTAATTTTATAAAAAACTTCTTGCTTTAACGAGTCAAGGCTGATGTTAATACTGCCTGATTTTATTATTTGAAACAATGGAATAGTGTCTTCTAAAAAATAGGCATTCGTTGTTAAATTAATTGTTTCCAGTTTTTCATATTGATTTATTCTGGTTAAAAAATCTGCCAGACCTTTACGCACAAATGGCTCGCCACCGGTAATGCGCACTTTGGTAATACCTAAATCCAAAAAAAGTCCAAGAAGGTGTTCCATTTCCTGAAAATTCAGAATATCTTCACGTGCTTTAAGATCAATACCTTCCTTGGGCATGCAATAAGTACAACGGAAATTGCAACGATCAGTTACAGCAAGCCGTAGATAATTTAAATAACGCCCCTGAGGATCAATCAGATGAGAATCTGTTGAATTTTTTCGTTGTGTAGCATGTAAAAAATTCATGCTCATTTAACTCCTTTCCAAGTACGGGAGGCTTTGCTGTTTCCGGCAAAACCTTAGCGGCCATGAACCCTATAATCATACTGTAGGTCTGCAGGCTCGAAGTTAATGTAAGTAGTGCGCTAAATATACAAAACGTTTTTATTGATTTTTTATTTTATTAAAGATCAAAAAATCATTAACATACGCTGTATTTCTTTTCATTGGATTCTGGCTCTTGGGGGTTTACACACACTTTTCGTGACCGTATTTCATAAGCAGCCGAAAAGGTTAATTTATTCGGCTATAGTCGGATAAATTACTGAACGAATTTCCACACACAACTTCATGCTTATGATTAAGGACAAGCAATCATTCTGCGCAAGCTCTGAAAGAGTGATACTTTTACAGACTATCGATTCGATGCTCTTCAAGGCAGGAAAAACGATTTTGAATGGTTGTGATAAGCACTATTTCAAACCCACGTTAAGTCTGATTGCCTTGTGTGTACTATAAAGGTTTAAGCCGAATAGCTTGTTCCTTCCGTTCCATCCTCCACTTTATAGACCTTGCAAGCCAACCCTCTGAGTTGGAAGTTGCCTTGTTCCTTATCACAGTATTCGTCAGAATCATGTAGGATGACCGCATCTGCCGATTTCCAGAGACTCGATAATGCAGCCTCAGGTTCTTCACTTCCTGTTGTTTCCGGGTACCACCAGCCATGAGGAACCCTGACTACGTTAGGATGTGTGTCGTTACTGAGCCACGACCTGAGTTTAATTCGCTTTCCGCTAGTTGATTCCACCCATGCCCAATCCCCATCCGATAGATCCAGTTCGTAAGCCGTATCCGGATGGATTTGCATGCGAGGATCTGGCTCACGGCTACGCAGTTCTTTCGTAGACCGGCCAAGGCCAAAACTGTGAAACCAATAGTTTTCGCGCATGCCGGTGAAAAAGGTCAATGGATGCGTCTTAGCTAACTCTGGTTTCCTCTCATGGCTCTCCGGTGGTTCAACCCAGCTAGGCAACGGATCATAGCCTAGCTCTTCGAAAATGCTTGAATAGAGCTCAACTTTCCCGCTAGGTGTGCCAAAGCCGGTTTGTTCGTATTTCTTGAAAGTTATTTCAGGTGCGGAAGCCCGAATCTGGGTTGATAATTTTTCCCATGTTAAACCCGCAGGCTTTAACCGTTCATCGTAGGCCTCTTCCATGCTTGCTGGCCAGTCCTTCTCTTGTCCCAGACGAACGCCAAGCTCACGCCATAACATCCAGTCATGCAAACATTCTTCCGGTGCTTGGACCGATTGTTGTCCGCCCTGATAGACTGGAATCCAATCCCAATAATTAAACAGGTTCGGCCTTTCCAACCAATGAGTGGCCGGCAGAATATAATCAGCGAGTTGGGCCGTGGGCGACTTAATAAGATCCATGACCACTAACAGATCTAGTAGTCAGTCAATTTAAATCAAAAGGATATATTGGGCTTGTAAGTCACTCTATAGTGGCATTGATGGTTACTGATTGAGGTCAAGCAATGCCAGCTCTTAAATACAAAGTCAATCTGACTGAAGACGAAAAGCGTGGCTTGGAAGCCATGATCAACAAAGGAAAAGCCGCGGCACGCCATCTGACACGCGCGCGAATTTTATTAAAAGCGGCAGCGGGTATTCAGGATAAAGACATTATCCAAGCTTTGGGTGTCTCGGAATCAATGGTGTTGACGACGCGCCAACGGTGTGTGGAAGAAGGCCCGGAAGCCGCCCTGAAAGAACGCCCCCGTCCAGGACGTGCCCCAAAACTGACGGAGAAGCAGGCCGCCCATATTATCGCCTTGGCTTGTAGTGAGGCGCCGACAGGGCATGATCACTGGACCTTGCGGTTGTTGGCGGACAAAGTGGTGGAATTAGCGTATGCCGACCGTTGCAGCTATGAAACCATCCGTCAGCTTTTAAAAAAACACTCTCAAACCCTGGCAGAAGCAAGAGTGGTGCATTCCCGAGGTGAGTGCTGAATTTGTCGCGGCGATGGAAGACGTGCTGGACCTTTATGAAGAACCCTACGATCCGTTACGCCCGGTTGTGTGTTTTCGACGAAAGTCCGAAGCAACTCATTGCGGAAGTCCGCCAACCTCTCCCGCCTGAGCCCGGTCAACCGGCCCGCTATGACACCGGCTATGAACGGAAAGGCGTCTGCGATTTGATGATGATCTGCGAACCTAAACGCGGTTTTCGGCAGGTGGACATCACCCGCGCGGCGGACCAAAATCGAATTCGCGCACAGCATGAAGCATATCGCTGAACTTTATCCGGACGCGGCGGTGATCCGGGTGGTGCTGGACAATCTGAATACCCATAAAATGGCGTCTTTGTATGAAGCCTTTCCAGCAGAGCAAGCCCGTGAATTGGCGCGACGGCTGGAGTTCCACTACACGCCCAAGCATGGCAGTTGGCTAAACATCGCTGAGATCGAACTGGCCGTCTTGTCGAACATGTGTTTATCACAGCGGATACCGGACACAGAGAGCCTCCGGCGTGAGGTCGAAGCCAATATCCTACCGCGCAACACCAAGGCGACGCCCGTCAATTGGCGATTTACGACGCAACAGGCACGACGTAAACTGGCTCGCCTGTATCCTTGTGTTTCTTCGTGACTGACTACTAGGTTCATCAAACCTTCGTAAATATGAGTAGTGTTGGGGTAACTGTTTAAGGTGTTATTGCACTGCGATATAAGTGCCCTCATGCGATAAGGCTTACCTGTTTTCATCGCCTCCCACATGCTTGCAGGGTGGGCCATCGCACCTCCGGACACCTGGTTTGAGTATTTTTTGCCCCAAACCTTTTCCATTGCTGGACCGGTCTTTTCGAGTGTTTCCCAGCTCAAGAGCTTAAAGCGGTCTACGCCGAGTTGTTTCTTGCGTTGTTCAGGCGATAGCCTCTCATTGAGTTCGAATTCATCATCCGATGAAATTTCCGGATGGTACCCCATCAACAATTCGCCTCCCGGTACATCGAGATTACCGGTGATGGACCTTAATATGGTTAAGGCTCTTAATGTTTGGGTGCTATTTGCATGGTGATCCGGTACTGCCCCCCAGGGGATCACAGCCGGACCAGTTGTGGCATACATGCGGGCAGACTCGCGAATTTTATCCGCTGGCGCCGTGGTAATTTCTGATGCCCACTCGGGAGTGTATTTCTTCACTCTTTCAGCAAGTTGCTCAAAACCAACTGTCCACTTTTCTACAAATTCTTTATCATAGAGTTCTTCTTCGATTATCACATTGATCCAAGCTAGTAAATAGGCGCTGTCCGTAGCAGGCTTAACCTGCAGAAAAATGTCCGCTTGATCACTGTAGCTATTACGGCGTGGATCTGTGACAATCAGTTTTGCACCTCTATCCAGGGCACCCTTAATCCACAGGTATTCAGCCACCCATCTTTGCGGACCCGGAGCGTGCCCTAAAAGCACGATGCATTTGGTGTTCTCAAAGTCTGGAAACTGCCAAAAGCCATAAGTCGCTTTACTGGGCACTGTGGAATTTGCTAAACACACGTATCCCGTCCAAGTCCAGTTCGGACTCCCTAGTAGGTTCATAAATCTTCGTGAGGCTGCTCCGGCGTTAGAGCTCCAGCCATAGGTACTGCCGATTGTTTCCGGCCCGTCTTCGGCTATCAACTGCTTCATCTTATCGGCAATCTCATCTAAAGCTTGCTTTGTGCTAATTTGTTCCCACTGACCCGAACCACGCTCACCGACTCTTTTTAGCGCATGCCTTAATCGGTCTGGATGGGTAATATACTTATTTGCGTTGGCACCCTTGACGCAGATCGAATTCGGCGTGAGAGGGTGATCCGGATTTTTTTTGATCGATATCACCTTACCGTCTTCAACGGTGACAAGAAGTCCGCAATTGATATCGCAAGTACTGCAGATGGCCCATTTCGTTTCTTTACTCATTTTTAGTCTCTCAAAATTATTTTTACTGATTAACAATCATCTTCAGTCAGACTTAGTTATCTCGCTAATTCGCAGTGGCGACATAACGGATGAATCAACATTAATCTAGGCATGTTGGTTTGTAAAATACTGATTACCTATAATTAAATAGGCTAAAACTATATATTAGTTGAGGATTTAACAGTTTTTAATCCATAAGAAATGCCTATGTTTTCATAGATAATTAGTATTTTACAAACTCACCTGGTTTATTATATGTTTTATTAAGACACATCAATAAAAGGCTTGCGCTCATTAGTTTACCTTTCTAAAGCCAAAAAAATAAATCCGTGTCACTTTAATAACTTTATGACAAACCTATAGTAAAAATTATATTTATAAAAAATTTTATCCGATTGAAAGTGCAGGCTTTTCTCAACTTCTTACTCTAAGATAAAATAATTCACGACGAGACAGATATTTGTATCTGAGGTAGTACATAATGAATAATGTGAAAAAACTCTTTTTAGCGCTTGGGCTGTTATTTTTATTGATTCAGCTCATAACATTTATATTGGTTGGAATTAAAGGCATCTGGTCTGGCTATTGATTTTTAAACAAATAAACCAAGCCGAAATCGAACACGAAAAGTATTTCAGGCATTTCAAACGTATCAAGTCACATAAGAAAGCTTGTAAATAATAGTAGCTAATGGTCCTAACTCGATACAATCCTATAAAAGGAGAAACAGAATTTGGAAAATATATTTAAAAAACAGTATTATCGCTTAACAGAAGCAATTCGCCCGATATTATTATTCGTGTCCAAATACAGATACCAATTCGCACTAATTTTGGGTTTTCTTATTGCCTTTATTCCTTCAATAATATTCCTTTTCTACAGCGTCTTCGGTTTAAAGGAATAGCTTGTTAAGCGCTTAACAACAAGTCGGCATGTATATAAAGTTTTAGAATTTATCCAGATAGCCAAAGAAGGTAATACGAGCTGACCGTATAGTTTTTACAAAACATCATAAAGAAAGGCAGCGACTGGTGAGAACGAGAGCGAGCCCAAACGATTATGCTGTTTACCGAAGGGCATGCGATGTTCGAAGTGGCGAATAACAAGGTGTGCTGGCGGAGACGAGCCGATAACGACGGAGCAAATGGTTCAAACCGGTTTCGCCAGCTTCCCCGATCAACCGCGTAGCGGCGCGCTGAGCAAGCTGAGTGATGAACACTGTGCCCAGTTAATGAAATGATCGACGCCGAACCGTTAACCAGTCGGGCCTTGGTTAACCATATGAAAACCGATTATGGTGTTGGCATCAGTGCCGGCATCTTGCGTAACGAATTGAAACGGATGTGGCATGTGTGGAAATGGCGCGCTACATAAAAAAAGCGCGATCCCGAGCACCTCGCGCAAGTCCAACGCGACATAGAGACTTTCATTGCTCAAACAAGCCGGCGCGATCAAACTGACACAGGTCGACGAAGCCGGCTTTGCCCCGAACTGCCCGGTCTAGAACCAAAGCGGCGCAATCCATGCCGTCACGGCAAAACGGGGCAGCGGCTGAATGTGATCGGCGCCTTGCTGTCGTCAGGCAAGTTGGTCATGGCGAAGTTGTGGCAAAGTGTCAATGGGTTATGGTTCTTTGCGTTTTTGATGCCATGCTGGAAAGGATCAACAAACCTCCTTACCGGATTGAGCTGCTTTGGCACAAGATGAAATACGAGTGGCTCCAATTTAAGCTGTATACGCCGGAGGAATTGGAAGAAGTCATCGATGAAATTGGCGAAGGATTCGGTGATTTATATAAGCTGCAAGAAATCTCAGGGTTGTTTACAGAGAGGTTGATTGAAATAAGCGATGAGTATTTCATAAGGGGTAGCATTATTTAAACTCTTATGAGGCTTCCCGGTATTGTAGAAGTTAATGAAACGAATCAATTGAAGGCGACGGTCAGCGCTGTCCTTAAAGCAAGTCTGATTGTGCCACATCTCCATTAAGGTGCGAATGACCCGTTCAGCTTTACCGTTAGTTTGAGGCCGATTGACGCGGGTAAACTTCTGGCCGATGCCGTGTTGCAGGCAGGTTTGCACAAAGGCATGCTGGCCCGTGCCTTTGTACTCCTTGCCATTGTCGGAGTATGCGTAATCGATTTGATATGGACACTGGGCCATGACGGTTTCCGTGAGAAAGTGGGCGGCGCTGTCATGGGTTTTATCCGGCAGGATCTCGGCATAGAGCTCCCTGGAGAAGCCATCAATGGCTACAAACAAGTACTCGCGCGGTGCGCTGGCGGATTGTCCTTTCAGTAAGGGGAGCCGCTTGGTATCAAAGTGGACCAGCTCGCCAGGATAGGATTTATTGTAGCGTTTGGCTTCCTGTTTCAAACGATCCTGGATCGCTTGTTCGACCTTGGCGAGGCGTTTGAGGCCGTACTGCAGTGTCTTGAAGCGCTGGTTGATACTGTTACGCGGGGCAAACTCCTGCTGCCTAGCCTGCTTCAGGACTTTATAAATCGTTAGCCGACAGACTCGAAAGCGCTCAGCCAGCTGAGCCACTTTCCAGAGCTTGGTTTGATAAAGCTGCCAGATTTCCTGGCGGTCCAGTAAGGTCAATCGGGTGCGTTTATGAATGTTCATCTACAGTATTGTCCAAAATACCTCTGTACACGATAAAAATGTTATTCACAGGCTTATGTTCAGGTTTTAAGAGCTATTATTCCCGGATTCTGTCCGTCAACAACGATCATTTCAGGGGGACACAAAAACAATACCCACAACCTGAGTCTGTCCTCAATTTTTTGGAATCCCTGTAACAGGCTATCTCTTGGTCAGATAATCCATGACATAGTGGAACAAACTCTGCTCCAGTCGCTCATGTTTTTTCGTTTTCAAGGGTTTGACCGACTGATGTTTCCACTCCGCCGTCTTATGCGCCCAGCAAAAGGCAAGCGCCAACAGTGCCATCTTCTTGATCTGAAAATAGCGGGTCAGTCGCGTCTCCTCCAGATGAAAGCCACACCCTTTCAGGCATTGGAACAGATGCTCGACTTCCCAGCGCTGACCATAGACTTCCAGCGGTTGCGAGAAACGGTGGTTGCCCGCCAGAATCAACCGTTCACCTCTGTCCAGGTTAATGCCGCTGAGCCATATCCACTGTTGGCCGATGCAGCGCCTTTTTCTTAGCGCGCGGCTTGTGCCCGCTTTCAGGTCGATGAACGCCGAGCGGACAGGGCGCTTATCACCCACATGTTCCATCAGCAACAGGTTTTCCTTCATTCGAATTAGATAAAAATGTCTTGTTCGTTGAGACATTGCCCTGCCACCCGTGACCGCCAATAAACTCGCGGTCGCCCAGCACGCCCAAAATCCCCCGGCGGCCAAACTGAGCGATAAATCGTTGCAATAAGGCGATGCGCTTGCGCTGGCTGGAGTTACCCTGTTTGTTCAGAACCAGGTAAGGCATAGGAATCGCTGTGCCTTTGTAGACGAAACCTGCATCAGAATGTTGAGGTTCTTTTCGCCTCACTTCCAGTTCGTGCGGTCAAACGTCAGATAGTACGACTTCTCCTGAAAATCAAACGGCTGCATGATCAGATGTAATCAACTGAATCAATAAAAACAGCAAATCCAGCACCAGTAATAATTTTTTACCGTCTTTCATAACCTCACGCTCCTCTGATTTTAATGAAGACCGATGTAAAAAATTATTATTCGTCTGCTCATTACTAAAAGCATCAATCGAAGAAAAAACGATGGGTGTGAAGGGATTGGTTTCACCTGTCGGTTTTCACGGCTTTGAAAAACTCGATCATCGCTTTATTCCTACCCGGCCATTCGGGATGCGGGCCGCTGCCTTCGCAATACCAGGTTTGCACGCCGTCTTTACAGCCGCTGTAAGCCACGCACCCTTCTACGCCTTGGACGGGAATGGTATTGGGTAAAGGTTGGCCGATTTTCAGATCTTTGGCTTTTTGTTCAAGTTCGTGCCGATAATAGCTTTCCCAGCGCATGGGCTTGCCGGATAAGGATTTGCGGTCCTCCAGGTTGTACTTTTTGGTGGCGCATTTATTGCAGTTCGCCCACCATTCGATCGCCTCTTTTCCATAATTCGGGAACAGCTTGTCACGGCGGCTGTGCAT